>JAGQIB010000312.1:4396-5317 GCA_020431545.1 Gemmatimonadota bacterium | reverse complement strand
CAGCAGGCGCGGCGCGAGCGGCGCAAAGCGCGCGAGCACCGCCTCCGTTCCGAGATCGGGCGCCACGGACGACCAGGTGGCGCCGAGCGCGGTGGCGGCGAGTGCGGCCACGATCGTGTCGGCGTCGTGGTTCGCAATGGCGACGATCCGGTCCGCGGGCTGCACCCCGAGACGTCGCAGGCCGCGCGCGGTGGCGATCACCCGGCGGCGGAGCTCTCGTCGCGTGAGCTCGACCCGGGCGCCCGTCTCGTCCGCGGCGATGACCGCCGGTCGATTCTCGGCTTCCGGGAGCTCGCGAAGCACGTTCTCCGCGTAGTTCAGGCGCAGGCCCGGAAAGAAGCGCGCCGTCGCGATCGCGTCACCGGCGCAGGCCGGTGAGTTCGCGCCTTCGCGGAGGGGATCGGCCCAGGCCAGGAAAGTGGTCCAGAAGTCGCGCCATTCGGTGCGCGCCCAGGCGTCGAGGTCGTCGCCGGCGAGAGGGCGGCCGGCGCGCGCCGCCGCGAACGCGCGGAACTCGGCGAGCCGGCTCTTCCGCGCCGCCGCCGGGTCCGGCGTCCAGACGACGGGGCCGCGCGCGATCATGCGGTGGCGCGGTAGCCCGGGTGGGCGGTGACGTACTGCACGATCTTCGCGAGGCTGTCGAAGTTCTCGCGCGTGAGGTCCTTGCGCTCCAGCTTGATGAGGAACGTGTCCTCGAGGTGCACGATGAGCTGCACGAAGCCGAGGCTCGTGAGGATGCCGTGGTCGAGGAACGACATCTCGTCGTCGGTGATGAGCGACTCCGCCTCGCCGAAGTGGACGTTGTCGTCCAGCCAGTCGATCACGACCTGCCGTACGTTCGCGTCGGTCATGCTAGAACTCCGCGTAGATGAAGGTGCCGAGCCCCACGGGCACGAAGATCAGGAAGAACACGATCACGAG
>JAGQIB010000312.1:0-4344 GCA_020431545.1 Gemmatimonadota bacterium | reverse complement strand
GCAGGGCGCCGAGCTCGAGGACGTGATAGCCCACCAGGAACGCGCCGATCGCGAGGAAGTTCGCCAGCGACTCGAGATCCCCGATCGGAAGCCCGACGTGTCCTCCGCGGACGAACAGGAGGCGGAAGTACTCGCCGGCCGCGGCGAGGGTTGGGGTGCGGAACGGAATGAGCGTGAGCACGAAGAAGAGCTGCGTGATCGCCCAGGCCGAGATCGCATAGGGTGCGCCGCGTCGGATCGCGACCCATTTCCGGTCGCGCCGACAGAGCGACTTGTAGAATGCGTCCCAGCGGAAGTGGGTCACGAGGCCGAGCCCGTGCAACAGTCCCCAGAGCACGAACGTCCACTGCGCGCCGTGCCAGAGACCGGAGGCGAGGAAGACCACGAGGAATCCGAGCTGGAACCTCCCGCGGAAGAACGACTCCCCGGTCGTGAGCGGACCGTAGATGTAGTCGAACAGCCAGCGGTTCAGCGTGATGTGCCAGCGTGTCCACAGCTCGGGGAGACTCCGCGAAAGGAACGGGTAGCGGAAGTTCAGCGGCAGCTCCACGCCGAAGAAGCGCCCCACCCCGATCGCGAGGAAGCTGTAGCCGGCGAAGTCCCCGAAGATCTGGCCGGCGTACGCGAGCAGTCCGATCCAGCGGGCGCCGCGCGAGTAGATCAGCGGCTCCGAGAAGATCGGCGTGGCGATGGCCATCCCGAGCCAGTCGGCGGCCCAGGCCTTGAGCGCGAACCCGAGCAGGAATGCGGAGGCGCCGCCGGCCACCAAGCTCGGCGTGAGGTGGCGCGGCCGGCTCCATTGCGGCAGGAGCTCCTGCCCGCGGACGATCGGGCCCGCGATGAGCTGCGGGAAGAACGACGCGTGGAGCGCGAACGTCAGGAGGGAACGACACGCGCGCAGGCGACCCCAATAGACGTCGGCGACGTACGCGAGCTTCGACAGAGTCCAGTACGAGATCCCGATCGGGAGCACGAGTCGCAGCACGGGGAGGGAGGGCGGCAGGCCCATCGCCGTGATGAGATCGTTCAGCGACGTGGCGAAGAAGCCGGCGTACTTGAAGAATCCGAGCAGACACAGATTGAACGCGAGACTCGTGCCGAACAGCAGACGCCGCCGCGGTGTGGGATTCGCGTCCTCCGGGGCGGCGTCGAGCGCGCGGCCGAGGATCCAGTCCACCAGGATCGAGATCGCGAGGACCGGGAGCAGGCGCGGCGTCCAGCTCGCGAAGAACAGAATGCTCGCGAGAAGCAGCAAGGGATTCTGCCAGCCGATCCGACGCGGCCCGATCCAGTACAGCAGCAGGAGGACCGGCAGGAAGAACACCATCTCGACTCCGGCGAGGCTCATGAGCGACCTCCCCCCGCGGGCTTCGCGTCCGCGGTCACGTTGGCTCCGGCGTCCGGCGCCACGAGCCAGCGGAGATCCCCGTCGAGCATCCACTCGGTCAGGAGGCGGTTGCCTTCGGGTGTGACGTGGTCGAAATCGTCCCGGAAGTCTCTATCTGTCAGCGGGTTCTCCGTGGACCAGTCGTGGACCGGCACGCCCGCAGGTTCGGCGACGCGTCGCACCTCGCGCGCGTAGGTCGCGAGCGTCGTCTCCTTCGCGCGCGGCGTGATCGTGGCGGGCTTGCGCGGGTAGAGGACGATGGTCACGTCGAGGTCGCGATCCTCCAGGATCGAGATCATGTCGGCCAGCGCGGCCATGTCCTCGGGAGCGCACACGCCTTCGGCGCCGGCTTCGATCATGCGCTGCCATTTCCGGACCCGGAACACCGTGTCCTGGCGCGCCGATTCCGGATCGTCGCCGCGGATCGCCCGGACGAGTCCCTTGCTGACCCGCCCGTAGCCTCGATCCTGCGCGAGGATCGAGCCGCGCGTGAGCCGCAGCCAACGCGACGTGAGCCAGTTCCGGTTGTACGCCACGAGACCGTGCTCCGCGGCGTCTTCGAGAAAGTCGCGCGACGTCCACGCGCGGGACGGGAGGTTTGCGGGAGGTGTGCCGTCGTCGAGCGAGTCCCACCACTCGGTGACGAGAATGACGTGCGACACGGACGGGCGCCGGGGGCGGCCCTCGGGGCCGAGATCGTCGAGGAGCGGGAGGATCCGGTGGCGCAGCACCCAGTCGTAGACGCGAAGCTTCCCGAACTCCACGGGCACGGCGAGGATACGGTTCGCGCCGTTCGTGCGCCGGGCGACCTCCTCGCCCACGACCTCCCAGGTGCGCGCGTGGCTCGAGCCGAGCACGAGCACGGTGGGGTCGGAGTCACGCAGTTCCGCGATCGCGTCCTCGACCTCGGTCTGATGCTGAATCGGGACGACTCGCTGCACCGCGAGATCGCACGCGACGACGACGGCCGCGGCGAACACGCCGACCAGGAGCACGGACCGCCACGAGTGGCGACTCATCCAGTTTCCTCGGGAGGGGCCATCGGCTTCGACGGTTTCCATCGAAAGGCGGATCGAGTATAGCACGCGCTCGCGTCGCTCGTTCGGAGGACGGATCCCGCCGCACTCCGGCGATCAAGAGATGCAAGATTCCACCACGTTCGTTCAGCACGGGCAACGGATTTGCGAACGACCGTTCAAGCGCGTCTGCCGCCCCGCCGATACAGAACCGGATCGGGGAGGAACGACTTGCGACTCGTCGCCTGTACGGCTTGCAGAACCCAGTACGACACGACTCACGTGCCGCCGGGGCACTCGTTCACCTGCCGGTGCGGGGCGCCGGTCGAGAACGTCACCCGGCCTCCGGTGGATGCGCCGGTGGAACGCTGCGCGTCGTGCGGTGCTCCGGCCGATCCCGGCGACGATCGCTGTCCCTTCTGTCGCGCCGAGATCATCCGCGATCGTGACAAGCTCAGCCTGCTCTGTCCCGAGTGCTACGCGCGGAATGCGGACGGCGCGCGCTACTGTGCCGCCTGCGGCCTCGAGTTCGCACCGCAGCCGGTGCCGGGAACCGGCGCGCCGCTCGAGTGCGTGGACTGCGGCAAGCGACTGATCGACCGGGGCGTGGGCGACGTCATCGTGAGCGAGTGTCCCGCCTGCAACGGGCTGTGGGTCACGTCGGCGCTGTTCGACCAGCTCGTGAACCGTGCGGTCGCGGCGCGGAAGAGCTCGCTGGAGGGGGGCGTCCCCGCCCCGAATCCGCGCGAGGGACGCGGCAACCCGCTGAACGTGCAGGTGCGCTACCGGAAATGCCCGCAGTGCCACCGGCACATGCTGCGCCGGAACTGGAACAAGACGTCCGGCGTGGTGGTCGACGTGTGTCACGAGCACGGCACCTGGCTGGACGCCGACGAGCTGGAACGCATCGCCGGCTACATTCTCTCCGGCGGGCTCGCGGAGGCGCAGCGGCGCGAGGCCGAGAGACCGTCCTACGCCACGCCGGCATCATCCCAACCGCCGGTCGAGCTCACCCGCGTCCTCATGCAGACGAACCGGGGGCGGCAGCGGTACGAGCTGTTCGAGTCGTTCGTCGACTTCCTGCGAGCCAGTCTGGGCCGCTAGCGGAAGGCGTCTCTCCGCTCTTTCCATCCGACCGGATCCGCGCGAGGGTGGGGCCTTCGTACCCCCAGCGGAAGGAGTCGGCGTGTCCAAGGTCACGGTGGAGCTCGGCGAAGGAACGATGACGCGCCTGGAGGCGCGCTCGCATGTGTGGGTCGCGGACGAGCCGGCGGAGGCGCGCGGCACCGACCAGGGCCCGAATCCCTACGAGCTCCTGCTCGGCTCGCTCGGTGCCTGCACGGTGCTGACCCTGCGGTTCTATGCGCATCGCAAGGGGTGGCCGCTGGAGTCGGTGCGCGCGGAGTACGACTTCAGTCGCGAGTACGCGCGTGACTGCCGGGAGTGTCAGGAGGATGGCGACGCGCGTCTCGACGTCATCCGTTCGCGCATCGTCATCCGCGGGCGATTCGACGACGCGCAGCGCGCTCGTCTCACCGAGATCGCGGGACGCTGCCCGGTCCATCGCACGCTCGACGGGGGACCGCAGATGTTCGAGACGGTGGAGTTCGAGGACGGGAATCGGTAGCAAGGACGGAGCGCGAGCGGCCCGGTACAGCCGGCCCCCGGTACAGCCGGCCTAGTACAGCTCCATTGCGAGCAGATGCCGGAACCGGCTCGTGAGCTCGTGCTCGTCGCCGAGGACTCCGAAGAGCGCCACCATGGCCTTGCGGCCGGCGTCGTCCTCGAATCCGCGATCCCGTCGGACGACCTCGAGGAACTCGGACAACGCGCCCTCGAAGTCGCCCTGCACGGCGAGCGAACAGCCGAAGTCGAAGCGCCGCGCCACGTGATCGGGTTCGGCCGCCGCGCGTTCGCGCACGACCTCCGCGCCGCCGGCCG
>JAGQIB010000311.1 GCA_020431545.1 Gemmatimonadota bacterium | reverse complement strand
ACACGATCTCGGCGCCGTTCAGACCGAGCAGACGAGCGCCCTCCGGGAAGTGACGGTCGTAGCAGATGTAGATGCCGACCCGTGCGTAGGCGGTCTCGAACACCGGGTAACCGAGGTTGCCCGGCTTGAAGAAGAACTTCTCCCAGAAGCCGGACGTGTGCGGAATGTGGTTCTTGCGATACTTGCCGAGGTAGCGTCCGTCGGCGTCGATGATCGCGGCGGTGTTGTAGTACACGCCGGCCTGCTCGCGCTCGTACACCGGCACGATCATCACCATCGAGTGCTTGGATGCGATCGGGCACAGCGATTCGACCGTGGGGCCGGGTACGGGCTCGGCCACGTCGCACCAGCGCGCATCCTGGCTCGGACAGAAGTACGGCCCCGAGAAGATCTCCTGGAGGCAGAGGATCTGCACCCCCCGGTTCCCCGCGTCCTCGATCATCGGCAGGTGCTTCTTGAACGCGGCTTCCTTGATGGTCCGGACGGGGGCGTCCGCGTCGTTGACCGGGTTCGCGCACTGAATCAGTCCGCCCTTGACGATGCGACTCACGTGGATTCCTCCGGACTCAGGTCCAACGGGAGATGACGATCTTCTTGTCCGTGTAGAAGTCGAAGGCCTCGCGCCCGTGGGCCTTGAGATCTCCGAAGAACGAGCCCTTCGCGCCGCCGAACCCGAAGAACGACATCGGGGCCGCGACGCCCAGATTGACGGCCGTCATGCTCGCTTCCACCCGGTACTTGAAGTCGCGCGCGTGCTTCCCGTTCGTGGTGAAGATGGAGCTCGCGTTCGCGAGCGGATGGCGACGGATGATCTCGAGCGCCCGGTCGAGCGTGTCCGCGCGCGTGATGCAGAGCACGGGCCCGAAGATCTCCTCGCGCGCGATCTCCAGATCGGGGTCGACGTCGTCGAACAGGGTGGGGCCGAGAAAGTAGCCGCGATCGCTGCGCCGCTCGCGTCCGTCCACCACCAGCTTCGCGCCCTCGCGCACGCCCCGCTCGATGTACCCGAGCACCTTCTCCCGGTGTGCTTCGGAGATCAGCGGCCCCATCTCGGTGTCCGCCCGGTCTCCCGCCCCCACCACGAGCGCGCGGGCGCGCTCGGCGAGGCCGTCGCGCAGCTCACGGTGCGCATCGCCGACCGCGATCACCACGCTCCCGGCCAGGCAACGTTCCCCCGCGCAGCCGTACGCGGACTCGGTGATCGCCCGCAGCGCGTTGTCGAGGTCCGCGTCCGGCATCACGACCAGGAAGTTCTTGGCGCCGCCCAGCGCCTGCACGCGCTTCCCGTTCGCGGCGGCGCGCGAGTAGACGTGCTTCGCCACGGGACTCGACCCCACGAAGGACACCCCCTTCACCCCCGGGTGGTCCAGGATCGCGTCCACCGCGGCTCGACCGCCGTTCACGAGGTTCAGCACGCCGCGCGGGAAGCCGACCTCGTGGATCCGCTCGAAGATGAACCGCTGCGAGAGCGGCACCTGCTCGGAGGGCTTGAGCACGAACGTGTTCCCGCAAGCCACCGCGAACGGGTAGAACCACAGCGGCACCATGGCGGGGAAGTTGAAGGGGGCGATCCCCGCGAACACGCCGATCGGCTGGCGGATCGA
>JAGQIB010000310.1 GCA_020431545.1 Gemmatimonadota bacterium | reverse complement strand
CCAGTTTCCGGCCAGTGCCCAGATCCTGACCACGCGAACCCGGCCCTCCGTGCTCCCCGACCTCGCGCGGTTCGCGTAAACGACGTCCGCGCCACCTGTTACGAAACACTTTAGCGAAATCTTCGTCTGGCACCGCCCTTGCGTATCCCGGCACGGAACGATCAGGACGTGCGGAATCCTCGGAGGCCTCGTTGAACGCTCGGCACTGGCAGATCGGCACCGCGGTACTGGTTCTCGCGCTTCTCGCGGGGACCGGCACCGCCGTCGCGCAGACCTCCGTCTCGCTTCCCACGATCTCGGTCGGGGTGGAGGACGCGGCGGAGCCGTCGAAGATCGCGATGACGCTGCAGATCCTCGCGCTGATGACCGTGCTGTCGCTGGCGCCGGCGCTGCTCATCCTCACGACGTCGTTCACGCGCATCGCCGTGGTGCTCGGATTCCTGCGCACGGCGCTCGGAACGCAGCAACTGCCGCCGAACCAGGTGCTGATCGGGCTCTCGGTGTTCCTCACGTTCTTCGTGATGGCGCCGACCTGGAAGAACGTCCACGAGCAGGCGATCCGGCCGTGGATGGACGGCGAGCTCGCCGGGGACATCGCGTTCGAGCGCGCCACCACGGATCTCAAGGGATTCATGCTCGCGAACACGCGGGCCGAGGACCTGAACCTGTTCCTCGAGCTGCGCGGCGGCGACGCGCCGGAGGCGCCCGAGGACGCGGGACTCGACGTCGTGATTCCGGGCTTCGTGGTCTCCGAGCTCCGGACGTCGTTCCAGATGGGATTCGTGATCTACATCCCGTTCCTGATCATCGACATGGTCGTGGCGTCGGTGCTGATGTCGATGGGCATGCTCATGCTCCCGCCGGTGCTGATCTCCCTTCCGTTCAAGATCCTCCTGTTCGTGCTCGTGGACGGCTGGCACCTCGTGGTGCGGTCGCTCGCGGGCAGCTTCGTGTCCTGAGGCCTCGATGACTCCCGAATCCGCGCTCGACATGTTCCGGCACGCACTGCTCACGGCGCTCCTGCTCGCGTCGCCGATGCTCGGCGTGGGGCTCGTGGTCGGACTCGTGGTGAGCATCGTGCAGGCCGTGACGTCCGTGCAGGAGATGACCCTCACGTTCATCCCCAAGATGCTCGCGGTGATCCTGGCCGTGGTGATCGCGCTGCCGTGGATGCTCCGTCTCATGATCAGCTACGCCGGTTCGCTGTTCGGCAATCTCTCCGCCTGGGTCTGAGGAATCACGTGACCGGTCTCTCCACACTCTTCGACCTCCCGCGGGTTCTCCTGTTCGCGCTCCTCATGGCGCGCGCGGGCGGACTCGTGCTCGCCGCGCCGTTCCTGTCGGGACGACTCGTGCCGCGCATGGTCAAGGTCCTGTTCGTGGGGGCGCTCGCGCTCGTGATGCTGCCGGCGTCGCCGGCGCCCGCCGTGCCGGAGCGGATGTCGTCCCTCGTCTGGATGGTGGGCGGCGAGATCCTGCTCGGCCTCGCGCTCGGGCTCGTGGCCCAGCTGTTCGTCGTGGGGTTCCAGGCGGCGGGGGAGATCATCGGCGTGCAGATGGGATTCGGCATGGCGCGGATCCTGGACCCGATGTCGAGCCAGGAGTCCACGGTGATGGGGCGCTGGCTCTGGCTCACCGCGATGACGCTGTTCTTCACGCTCGGTGGCGTCGCCGTCATGATCCGCGCACTCGCGCTCAGCGTGCAGACGCTGCCGCCGGGTCTCGCCGCACCCGGTGCCGACGTCACGGCCGCGCTCGTCGCGTTCACCGGCGACGCGTTCGCGGTGACGCTCCGTGTGGCGGCGCCGGCCATCGGCATCCTGCTCCTGACGTCGGTCGGCCTCGGGCTGCTCGCCCGCACCGTGCCGCAGATGAACGTCTTCATCGTGGGCTTCCCGCTCAAGATCGCCGCGGGAATCGTCGCGACCGCCTTCACGCTGCCGTTTCTCGTGGACGTCGCGCGCCGGGAGCTCGGCGTGCTCGTCGAGCGGCTCGCCCTTCTCGCCGCCGGTTCCTGAGGAGACCCCTTGGCCGAATCCACCGGACAGGAACGGACCGAGTCCGCGACTCCCCGCCGCCGCCAGAAGGCGCGCGAGGAGGGGAACGTCGCGCG
>JAGQIB010000309.1:3326-3728 GCA_020431545.1 Gemmatimonadota bacterium | reverse complement strand
CTGACCGAGTTCCAGACGCAGGTGGAGACCCTCGGTGGCACGTCGGCCGTGGAGTCCGTCTCCTGGGGCCGACTGAAGGCCGACTACCGCTGAGGCCCGCCCCGGCCGCCCGGGGAGCACTCGTCCGGAGCGCCGCATCGGGCGGCGTGGGAGAAGACGCGTCGACCCGCTCGGGCGGCCGGCCGGGGTCCGAGAGGCCCCGCGCCGGCCCGCTCGTCCGTCCGCCCGGCATCCGCTATACTCCTTCGTTCGCCCGTCGGGCCACGCCGCGGGCCAACGCTCGGAGTCCTCCCATGCTGACCCTGCAGGAGATCATTCTCCGCCTCGAGCGCTTCTGGGAGCGCCAGGGGTGCGTCCTCGCGCAGCCGGTGAACACCGAGGTCGGCGCGGGCACCTTCAACC
>JAGQIB010000309.1:0-3222 GCA_020431545.1 Gemmatimonadota bacterium | reverse complement strand
CCAGTACCAGGTCATCCTCAAGCCGTCGCCGGACGACGTGCTCGACGTGTACCTCGACAGCCTGCGGGATCTCGGGATCGCGCTCGAGAAGCACGACGTGCGCTTCGTGGAAGACGACTGGGAGTCGCCCACGCTGGGCGCGGCCGGACTCGGCTGGGAGGTGTGGCTCGACGGGATGGAGATCACGCAGTTCACGTACTTCCAGCAGGTGGGCGGCATCGAGCTGGAGCCGATCTCCGTGGAGCTCACCTACGGGCTCGAGCGCATCGCGATGTACGTGCAGGGCGTGGATCACATCCGGGACATCCGCTGGAACGAGACCTACACGCTCGGCGACGTGAAGCTCGAGTTCGAGCGCGACTTCTCGCGCTACAACTTCGAGGCCGCGGACACGGAGTTGCACTTCCGCCTGTTCAACGACTTCGAGCGCGAGGCGAAACGTCTGCTCGAGGCGGGCCTGCTGTATCCCGGCTACGACGCGGTGCTGAAGTGCTCCCACAACTTCAACCTCCTCGAAGCGCGCGGCGCGATCAGCGTGACCGAGCGCGCGTCATACATCGCCCGCGTACGCGCGATGGCGGTGCGGGCGGCGAAGCTCGCGCTCGCGCGCGCGAAGGAAGCGGAGGAGGAGACGACGGCCGAGGACGCCGTGCCGGCGGGGGAGGGCGCATGAGTCCGGAGGTGAAGCACGACACCGAGGCGAAGCGATTCGTGGTGGCGGTGGACGGACACGACGTGTTCACGCAGTACCGCGACGTCGACGCCGACACCGTGGACTTCGTCTCGACGTTCACCCCGCCGGAGCTGCGCGGCCGCGGTCTCGCCCGCGTCGTGGTGGAGGCCGGACTCGCCTGGGCGCGCGCGCAGGGCAGGGAGATCCAGGGCTCGTGCTGGTACGTGGCGAAGGTCCTCGGCGAGGAGGCGAACGCGTGAAGCAGGACCTCCTGTACGAGATCGGCACCGAGGAGATTCCGGCCGGCTACCTGCCGCCGGCCGCGCGCCAGCTGAAGGACGCCGCCGCGGCGTTCCTCGCGGAGCAGGCGCTCGCCCACGAATCCGTGGAGACGCACGCCACGCCGCGCCGCCTCGTGCTGATCGTGAAGGGGCTGGCCGCCGGGCAGGCCGATCGCGTGGAGCAGGTGACCGGCCCGCCGTGGAAGGCCGCGTTCGACGCGAACGGCAATCCCACGAAGGCGGCGGAGGGATTCGCGCGCGGGCGCGGGCTCACCGTGGCGGATATCGTGAAGGTCGAGACGGACAAGGGACCGTACGTCGGCGCCACGGTGAAGATCGTGGGCCGGGCCACGCCCGATCTGCTGGCGGAAGCGTTGCCGGCGATGACGTCGGCGCTCGCGTTCCCCAAGACGATGCGCTGGGGCCCGCAGCGTTTCCGGTTCGCGCGCCCGATCCGCTGGCTCGTGGCCCTGTGGGGCGACACCGTGATCCCGTTCTCGATCGAGGGCGTGGCGACGGGGCGCGTGACCTACGGTCACCGCATTCTCGCGAAGGGGCCGTACGAGCTCGCGACCCCGGCGGACTACGAGCCGGCTCTCGTGCGCGGACTCGTGACGCTGCGGGCGGAGGATCGCGCCCGCGACATCGAGCGGGCGCTCGCGGAAGCCGCGAAGGAGGCGGGCGGCGCGCTGATCCCGGATGCCGCGCTCGTGCAGGAGGTCTCCTACCTCGTGGAGATGCCCTCCGCGTTCGTCGGTTCCTTCGACGACGAGTTCCTCGCGCTGCCCGCGCCCGTCATCACCACCGCGATGCGCGATCACCAGCGCTACTTCGCGGTTGCCGGTTCGGGCGGCGATCTCCTGCCGCGGTTCCTGTGCGTGGCGAACTCCGCGCCGGACTCGGTGGCCCAGGTGATGAACGGCAACCAGCGCGTGCTCCGCGCGCGTCTCGACGACGCGCGGTTCTACTGGAACGAGGACCTCAAGACGACGCTTGAGCAGAAGGTGCCGACGCTCGGCAAGGTCGTGTGGCTCGAGGGATTCGGATCGCTCGAGGACAAGACGCACCGGATCCGCGCGCTCGCGAACGCGCTCGCGGCGGACGCGGACGCCGAGGTCCGGAAGGTCGTGGACCGCGCGGCGCTCCTCGCGAAGACCGACCTCGTCACGGAGATGATCCGCGACGGGAAGGAGTTCACGGCGCTGCAGGGCGTGATGGGACGCGAGTACGCCGCGCGCAACGGCGAGCCGGAGGCGGTGGGCCGGGCGATCGAGGAGCAGTATCTGCCCCGCTTCGCGGGCGATGCCCTGCCGGCGAGCGAGGCGGGCGCGTGGCTGGCCGCGGCCGACCGGCTCGACACGATCGTGGGCGTGTGGGCGGCCGGCATGAAGCCCACGGGTTCCAAGGATCCGTTCGCGCTGCGGCGGGCGTTGCTCGGCGTGATCCGCATCCTGCTGGATCGCGGCCGCGACGTTTCGATCGAGGATCTGCTCGCGCGCGCGGCGGCCGGCTATGGCGACGCGATCGCCGATCCGGAGACCGTACTCGCCGAGGCCGCGACGTTCGCTCGCGACCGGCTCGCGGGCTTCCTGTCCGAAACCTACGACGCGGACATCGTGGCTGCGTGCGTGGGCTCGGCCGGCGCCAATCCGCGCGACGCCCAGGCGCGTTGCGCCGCCGTCACCGCGCTGCGAACGTCGCGTCGCGAGGACTTCGAGGCACTCGCTGCCGGCTGCAAGCGCGCGAAGAACATCCTCAAGAAGGGGGCGGCCGACGGCGAGCCGACCGCCGATCGGCTCGCGGAGCCGGCCGAGCGCGCGCTGTTCGACGCCTTCCGCGCGGTGGAGGCGCGGGTGGAGGAGGCGCGTCGCGCGCATCGCTACGAGGCGGCGCTGCAGGATCTGGCCACGCTGCGAGCGCCGATCGACGCGTTCTTCGACTCGGTGCTCGTGATGGCGGAAGACGAAGCGGTGCGCACGAACCGGTTGCGTCTGCTCGGTCGGATCGTCGATCGGATCGAGGGCCTCGCGGATCTCTCGCGCATCACCCCCCCGGAGGAACGGACGACATGATCGTGGCGCGGGCACTCCGGACCGCGCTCGTCGTCGCTTCGACTTCGCTCGCCGCGCTCGGCGCCACGGGTTGTGGGGAGCCGGCGCCCGAGCCTCCGCGTCGCGTGCTCGTGTTCGGCATCGACGGCGGCGACTGGGATCGGGCGATCCCGCTGATGCGGCAGGGCAAGATGCCCACGCTGGAACGGCTGATGCG
>JAGQIB010000308.1 GCA_020431545.1 Gemmatimonadota bacterium | reverse complement strand
CCGGCCGCGAGCAGGAGACGCGCCCGCCGGACGCGCGCGATCTCGGACGCCGGCTCGATCTCGAGTAGACGGCACCAGCGGTCGTACTCGAGGTCGCGGTCGCCGTCCTGGGCGGCGGCCAGCGCCTCGCGCGCGAGCTTGTCCGCCTCCGTGGGAATCATGCGCTGCAGAAAGGCCTCGACCTCGGGGCGCGGCAGCGCACCCGTGAAGTGATCCACCACGACGCCGTCCACGAAGGCGAGCACGTACGGGATCCCGCGCACGCCGTAGGCGGCGGCCAGATTCGGATTCTCGTCGGAGTTGATCTTGGCCAGGATCCAGCGCCCGTTCGCGGCCTCGGCGAGCTCCTCGAGCAGGGGGCCGAGCTGGCGACAGGGACCGCACCAGGGCGCCCAGAAGTCCACCACCACGGGGACCTGGCTCGATCGGTCCAGGACGGCGGCCTGGAAGTCCGCCTGTCCGACCTCCGTCACGAACTGGGATGTGGCCACGCTGCTCCTCCGGCTTGGATCGGTTGCGGCCATCCTATCCGTCGCCGCGGGCGACGGCCAGCCCGGGCGTCAGTCGATAGCGGGTCGGTGTCGAACGGATCCGCCAGCCGTCAGTCTGCCGGCGGCTTCGGATGGGGCGCCATGAACACGAGGCACACGAGACGGTCCGGTCCGTCGTTTGCCACCCCGTGGATCGAGCCGCGGGGTGCGAGGACCGCGTATCCCGCCTCCACGGCCTCGAACTCGTCGTCCACCTGGAAGGTGCCCTCGCCCTCGAGCACGACGTAGACCTTGTCCTCGCCCGCGTGGGCATGGGGTGCCTGAGCCTGCCCCGGTTCGAGACAGTACAGATCGCAGAAGAACCGCGTGGTCTCGAACACGTTGCTCTTCCGCATCTTGTCCGGCTGGAAGCTCCGGAGCCCCTCGAGCTCGACGACGCGCACGACCCCCTCCGATTCCCGCTCCGGTCTCCGACCCGGCGAGTCCCGGCACCCTAGCTGCGGGTCCGATTCCGGTCAATTCGGTCGGCCGTTCGGGGTGGCGCGGCTTGTCCGGCGGGGAGGGACACCCCTATCATGGAATTCAGGGGTTCACGGAGCTTGAAGGTCGTGAATCCGGACGCAGGACCGGCGATCGCCCGTGATCCGCCGGCGCAGACGGGCCGCTCCGGTGATCCGGTGAGCAAGCGGGAGGACTCGGTGCAGTTCCGCGTGACACTGCATGCGCGCGCCGCGGACGTCGCGGAGGCGCGAGAGGTCCGGCTCGACGTGCCGGATCCGGCCACCGGCGCCGACCTGAAGCGGGCGCTCGCCGCCGCGTGCCCGCCGCTGGCCGGGCTGCTCGCGAGTTCCGCGCTGGCGAACGACCGCGAGTATCTCTCGGATCGCGCGGTGCTCGAGCAAAGGGACGTCCACGTGATTCCCCCGGTGTCGGGAGGCTGACGTGTCGGACTCGATGCACGTGTCGCTGGGCGACTCTCCGCTCGACGAGGCGCGGCTCACGACGTTCGTGGGGACGCCGGCCTCCGGTGCGGTCGTGTCGTTCGCGGGCGTCGTGCGCGATCACCACGAGGGGCGGAGCGTGCTGCGCATCGAGTACTCGGCGGCGGAGCCGCTGGCGCTCGCGAAGCTCGCGGACGTGGCGCGGGAAGGGCTCGCCTTGCCCGGGGTCCACCGGGTCGCGGTGGCGCACCGGATCGGATTGCTCGAGGTCGGCGAGGCGAGCGTGATCGTCGCCGCGTCGGCGGCGCACCGCGCCGATGCGTTCGCGGCGGCGCGGCTTCTGATCGACCGGATCAAGGAGATCGTCCCGGTGTGGAAGCGGGAGCACTTCGCGGACGGAGCGCGCGAGTGGGCGCCCGGATTCTCCGTGGCGGAGGCCGATCGGGGCGTCGGGCGGCCGGAGGAGGTGCGCGAGTCGTGATCGATTCCTTCGGACGCGAGATCGTCAATCTCCGCATCTCCGTCACCGATCGGTGCAACCTGCGCTGCTCGTACTGCCTCCCCGAGGAGACGATGACGTGGCTGCCTCGCTCGGAGGTGCTCACGTTCGAGGAGATCGAGCGCTTCGTTCGCGTGGTTGCGCCGCTCGGCATCCGGAAGCTCCGTCTCACGGGCGGGGAACCGCTCCTGCGGAGGGGGCTGCCCGATCTCGTGGCCCGGCTGGTGCAGGTGCCGGGGATCGAGGATCTCGGGATGACGACGAACGCGGTGGGACTCGATCGCCTCGCGGGGCCGCTCCGGGCCGCGGGGCTCTCGCGTCTGAACGTCAGCCTCGACGCCGTGGACCGGGAGAAGTACCGCGAGATGACGCGTCGTGACGCGCTCGAGTCCGTGCTCGCGGGTCTGGATGCGGCCGGTCACGCCGGCTTCGCGCCGATCAAGGTCAACGCGGTGATCGAGCGCGATCGCAATCTCGATCAGGTGGTGCCGCTCGCGCGCCTCGCGCGCGAACACGGCTTCGTTCTCCGCTTCATCGAGTACATGCCGATCGGCCGCGGCGACGCCTGGCGCGACGAACGCGTGGTGGCGAACGCGGAGATCCTTCGCCTGCTCACGGCGGAGGTCGGGGTGCTCGACCCGGTGGGCGAGCCCGACGGGGCCGGGCCGGCCCAGCGCTGGCGCTGGCGGGACGGGGCGGGAGAGATCGGACTGATCGGGAGCGTGACCGAGCCGTTCTGCGATCACTGCAATCGCATCCGGCTCACGGCGGAGGGGAAGCTCCGGACCTGCCTGTTCTCCGTGGTGGAGCACGACGTGCGCGCGCTGCTCCGCGGCGGAGCCGGCGACGCCGAGATCGCCGAACTCGTCACCGCGGCCGTCGCGAAGAAGGAGCCCGGGCACCGGATCGGTCGGCCTGACTTCGTGAAGCCGGACCGGACGATGTCCTCGATCGGTGGCTAGCGGCGTCGACGCTCAGTACGTGCGACGTCGCCGGTTGCGCTCGTAGTCCACGAACAGGAATCGCCCCAGATCGTCGAGTCCCGTGTAGTACGCTCGTCCCCGGTTGATCTCCGTGAGTCGTTCCACGAAGCTCACGAGATGCGGATCGCTCGCCACCATGAACGTGGAGATCGTGATCCCGCGTCGCCGGCAGACGGTCGCCTCGTCGAGCGTCTTGTTCACGATCTTCGTGTCGAGCCCCCAGGAGTTCTTGTAGAGACGCCCCTCCTCGAAGATCGCGCTCGGCTTGCCGTCGGTGACCAGGAACACCTGCTTGTTCGGATGCTTCTTCGTGGCGAGGATCCGCTGCGCGAGGCGGAGCGCCGCCTTCGTGTTCGTGTGGTACGGCCCCACGGTGAGGTAGGGGAGACGGTCCGCCCGGATCTCCGTGGCGTCGTCGCCGAACACGCCCACGTGCAAGCTGTCCTTCGGATAGCGCGTGCGGATCAGCTCCAGCAGCGCGAGCGCGACCTCCTTGGCCGGCGTGATGCGGTCCTCGCCGTACAGGACCATGCTGTGGCTGATGTCGATCATCAGGACGGTCGCACAGCCGCTCAGATGCTCACGCCCGTGTACGCGGACGTCGTCTTCCTCGAGCGAGAAGTCGTCGAGCCCGGTCCGGCGGAACGCGTTCTCGAGCGTGGGGTTCACCGCGATGTCGAACGGCGCGTCGCCGAAGCGCCACTCCCGGATCTCGCTCAGGTTCTCGCCGCCGGAACCCGCGGCCGGGGTGCGGTGATCCCCGGCACCGCCCGCGCGCATGCGGTGGAAGATGCGGTCGAGCGCGTCGCGCCGGATACCGCGTTCGCCCTTGCGGGTGAGCGCGAGATTCCCGTCCGCACCTTCCGACACCACGCCGTCCTGCTGCAGCCGATTCCGGAAGTCCTCGGCCGTGCCGCCCTCGTCGAAGAAGCCGTACTGCTCGTTCAGGCGTTCCAGCGCGCGCAGCGCCTCCTCCACGTCGCCGTCGGTGGCGATGAGCAGCCAGTTGAACAGCTTCTCGAGGTCGCGCTGGGTGGTGAGCTCTCGCGTCATCCACTCCTGCCACTCCGAATAGCGGATCTTCACGGCCGTGCGCTCCCGCCGGTCACTCGATCTCCTCCATCTGGCGGAACATCGCGCCGATCATGTCGCGGTAGCCGGCGGCGCCGTCGGTGTCCTCCTTGGCCAGGAGCGAGCACTGGTGCAGGCCGTCGAGGATGAGCTCCATCACGCCGGCGAGCTCGCCCGCGGTCTCCACCTTCACGTGGGTCCGCGCGCACTCCTCGAGCCCGGGGACGGATCGCAGCGCTTCGAGGTGCTCGGCGAACGGCGTGTCGTCGGCGAGCTCGAGCGTGCGCGAGCCGGAGAACCACTGCACGATCGACTCGTATGTCTTGGGGCTCTCCATTCCGGCCGCCGCCGGCCGCAGCTCTTCGCGGCCCGAGGCGGAAGCCTCTTCCTCGAACAGGCGTCGCCGCCGTCCCTTGGGATGAACGCCGGGGAAGCGGCGCAGGAAGACCTCGCGCACGGCCTTGCCCAGGATGTGCCGGGCGACCTTCTCCGCACCCTCCTGCTCGCCTTCGTGCACGAGCTCGATCTTGCCGGTCACGGCGGAGAGAGCGGTCCGCAGGTCCACGATGCGCGGATAGACCTTGTCGTCGCCGGTCGCGAGTCCGCGCCGCTCCAGGTTCGAGATCAGGTTCTCGAGGAACGTGATCGTGAGACGCACGCTCACGCCGGACGCCTGATCCACGAACTCGGAGGATCGCGCCTGCACGGCGGTCTCCTCGATGATCTCGCGGAACACGTCCGGCACGAGGACCTTCACTTCGGTCTCGCGTTCCGTCCACGCCTCGCGCGCGGTGATCTCGCGCGCCTCGTCGAGCGAACGCGGGTAATGCGTGATGATCTGCGAACCGATGCGGTCCTTGAGCGGAGTGATGATGTTGCCGCGGTTCGTGTAGTCCTCCGGATTCGCGGAGTACACCATCAGCACGTCGATCGGCAGCCGGATCGGGAACCCGCGAATCTGGACGTCCTTCTCCTGCATGAGATTCAGCAGTCCCACCTGGATGCGCGGCTGCAGGTCCGGCAGCTCGTTGATCGCGAAGATGCCACGGTTCGTCCGCGGGATGATCCCGAAGTGGATGATCTCCGGGTCCGTGTACGTGCGTTTCTCCTTGGCGGCCTTGATCGGGTCGATGTCGCCGATCAGATCGGCCATCGTCACGTCCGGGGTGGCGAGCTTCTCCGCGTAGCGGGCCTCGTTCGAGATCCAATCGATCGGCGCGTCGTCGCCGCGCTCCGCCACGGACCGCTTCGCGCGCTCGCTCACCGGGCGATACGGATCGTCGTTCAGGTCGCCCTCGGCCAGGATCGGCATCCGGTCGTCCAGGAAGCTCGAGAGCTGGCGGAGGATCCGGGACTTCGCCTGCCCGCGGAGTCCGAGGAGGATGAAATCGTGTCGCGACAGGATCGCGTTCACGATCTGGGGGATGACCGTACGGTCGTAGCCGCGGATTCCGGGAAACAGCTCGCGGCCTTCCCGCACGGCCGCGAGGAGGTTCTCGCGCAGCTCTTGCTTCACCGGTCGGCTTCGCCAGCCGGAGGCTTTCAGCTCACCCAGGGTTTCGGCACGGCGCAACGTCTCGCTCCTCGCGTGGGGAAAGATGCGGAGGTCGGAGGGGGAACCTGACGGCGGGGGCACCGGTTCCAAGCATATCGGGCGAGGGGCTCCCGGGAAAGCGTCGACGTCCGGGCGGAGCGGGAAGCCGGAGCGAGAATCGCCGGCCGCGCTCCGGGGACGGGCTTTGACAGCGTGTCCCGGCCGTGACTACCTTGCCGGCGCGATCGGGCGGCGCGGGCGGACCGGTGCGAGGCGCCCCCGCCGGCCGGAGAGAAGACGGGAGTGTTCGTTTGAGATCCGCGGGGACCGTTTGCATGCTCCTGGTGGCCGGCGCACTCGCCGCGGCGGGGCCGGCCCGTGCGCTGCCGCCGGGCAGCACGCCGCGCGAGATCGAGCTCGGCGACGAAGCGGCGAAGGACATCGACGACGGCTTCGAGTTCGTGGAGGACGACGAGGCGCTCGCGAAGCTGCAGGAGATGGTCGACGAGATCGCCGCCGCGAGCCCGCGTCCGGAAATCGAGTACCGGGTCCGGATCGTGGATACTCCGGGCGTGAACGCGTTCGTCCTGCCCGGCGGTCACGTCTACGTGACCAAGGGACTGCTCGAGATGGTGGAGTCGGACGACGAGCTCGCGGGCGTGCTCTGCCACGAGGTCGCGCACAACGTCGACCAGCACGCGATCCGCCGGATGCGCGAGGCGCCGACGAAACGTCTGACGCTCCTCCAGCTCGCGACGCTCGTGGCCCAGGCCACCGCCGTGGTGAAGGGGGCGCCCGAGGGCGCGATCCTGGCGTCGGCGGCGGCGAATCACGTCGCGGCCGCGGTGCTGAATCCGGGATCGGTCGAGGCGGAGATCGAGGCGGATCACGACGGAATCGAGTACATGACGCGCACGAACTACAATCCGGCGGGGTTCCTGACGTTCATGGAGCGTCTCGCGAGCACGTCCGGGAAGTTCTACGAGGAAGCGCTCGGCATCTACAACACGCATCCGCTCACCCGGGACCGCGTGCTCGCGGCAAAGAACCGACTCGAGGAGCTGGAGGTGCCGGTGTATCGCCGGCTGGTGACCGACGTCTCCCAGCCGAGCTGGCATCGCCTGGACGCGGACGGACGCGTCGCCACCGAGATCCGCTACCTGAACGATCGCCTCCTGTTGCTCGACGGCTACGACGAGGAGCGCGCCGCCCGCGCGGTGGACACGATCGCGTGGGCGCTGGACCATGAGCTCGGCGAAGAGCACATCCGGATCCGGCCGGCGGAAGACGGAGTGGTGTTCGCTCCCGACGGGGGACCGGCCCTTGCGCTCACGCGAGAGGATGCGGCGCGGAACGGCGTGAGCGACCTCGACCTCGCGGATCGTCTCCGGGGCCGGATCGCGTCATGGGTGGCGGATGATCAGGCGAGGATTCGGGCGAACTACCAATTGTATTGAGAGTCGCGTCTCTGGATTTCTGGGGTTTCTCGGAGCTCCTCCGGCTCTCCGACTTCTTCGCTTCTCCTCGGCGTATCTGAAGATACGC
>JAGQIB010000307.1 GCA_020431545.1 Gemmatimonadota bacterium | reverse complement strand
CCCACCCGCGTGAACACGCGGTCCACCACGCCGATCTCCGCCTCCTCCGCCGGCACCCAGGATCCGATCTGCGCGAGCAGCACGAGCAGCGCGACCTGACGCAGGTACGTGCTCTTGCCCGCCATGTTCGGGCCGGTGATCAGCAGGATCTGGCGGCCGGCGCCGTCCAGGTGCACGTCGTTCGGAACGAACTCGTGCGCGGGAAGCCCCGCCTCCACCACCGGATGCCGTCCGCCACGGATGCGCAGGCGATCCGTGTCGTTCACGGTCGGACGCACCCACGCCTCGCGCACGGCGAGATCCGCGAAGTCCGCCAGCACGTCGAGCGTGGCGATCGCGCCCGCCGCCCGCCGGATGCGCGCGCACGAAATGGCGAGCCGCTCGCGCACCTCCACGAACAGGTCGTACTCGAGGTTCTTGGCCTTCTCCTCCGCGCCGAGAATCTCGGACTCGCGCTCCTTCAACTGCGGGGTCACGTAGCGCTCCGCGTTCACGAGCGTCTGCCGGCGTTCGTAATCCGCCGGCACGAGCGCCTTGTTTCCCTTGGTGACCTCGAGGTAGTAGCCGAACACGCGGTTGTAGCCGATCTTGAGATTCGAGATGCCGGTGCGCTCGCGCTCGGCCGCCTGCAGCTCGGCGATCCAGTTCTTGCCGCTCTTCGTGAGCGCGCGCAGGTGATCGAGCTCCTCGGAGTACCCCGCGCGCATCACGCCGCCGTCCTTGATCGACACCGGCGGCTCCTCGGCGATCGCCTCGCGGATCGTGTCGACCTCGGCCGTGAAGTCGCCGAGGTCCTCGATCAGCCGCGAGAACAGCGCCGGCTTCCGCGCGCGCAGCTCCGTCTTCAGCTCCGGCAGATCCGCGAGCGACTCCGCGAGGCCCACGAGGTCCCGCCCGTGCGCGCGCCCCGCCGCCACGCGCATCGCGAGCCGCGCCACGTCGCCCATGCGATCGAGCCGTTCCGCGAGTCGCCCCGCGAAATCCCGATCCGCGATCAGGTCCGCTACCGCGTCCTGCCGCGCCGCCACGCGCTCCGGCGCGAGCAGCGGCCGCGCGAGCCAGCGCTTCAGCAGGCGCGCGCCCATCGGCGTGCGCGTGCGATCCATCACGGAGAGAAGCGTGGATCCGGTGGCGCCCTCCCGCAGCGGACGCAGGATCTCCAGGTTGCGGAGCGAGATGTCGTCCAGGATCAGCGTGCCCTCGCCCGCCTCGAACGTGAGCGGATCGAGCTCGCGTCCCTCCGCCTTGGACAGATCCGCGAGGTAGTCCACGAGCGCGCTCGCCGCCACCACCGCCAGCGGCAGGAACAGCGGCGACTCGCCGGCCGGGGGCGCGATGCCCGGGCCTTCGCGCAGGCGGCGCTCCGCGTCCTCGGCCGGCGCCCAGCGATCCGCCGGGCGCTTCTCCACCGCGACCTCGAGCGCCGCCACCGCGCGCTCCACCGCCGCCGGCAGCTTCCGCGCCGGCACCAGGACCTCGGCCGGCCGCAGGCGCTGCAGCTCGTCGGCGAGCGCGTCCAGCATCAGCTCGCCGCCCACGAACTCGCCGGTGGTGACGTCGCAGCGGACTATGCCCACGCGTCCCGCTTCCGCATCCGGCCAGAGCGACACGAGGTAGCGATCGGCGCGCTCGTCCAGCAGGCCCGGGAACGTCGCGGTGCCGGCGGAGATCACCTCCACCACCTCGCGCTTCACGATGCCCTTCGCCTGCTTGGGGTCCTCGACCTGATCGCAGATCGCCACGCGATGGCCGGCCGCCACGAGCTTGGACACCGTGCGCTCGAGACTCGAGAGCGGCACGCCCGCGAGCGGCACCGGCTCGCCCTTCTCGCTGCCGCGCGTGGTCAGCGTGATGCCGGTGACCTTCGCGAGGAGGACGGCGTCCTCCCAGAACGTCTCCCAGAAGTCGCCCATCCGGAACAGCAGCACCGAGCCCTCGTTCGCCGCCTTCGCAGAGAGGTACTGGCGCATGAGCGGCGTGAGGCCGGCTTCCGTCGGCGACGGACGTCGGGTCTGGACCGACACGGGTTCCTCCTGGGCCGGCCCGCGCCGGCGTCTAGCGAGCGGCCTGCGACCGGACGCGCGGGTTCAGCTCCCCGAGCGTCGCCACGGTGTCGGCGACGGCGCGCGCCTTCTCCTGGGTGGAGTACGGTCCGAGCACGATGCGGTGCACGGGGCCGTCCGGACCTTCGGCCGGTTCGAGATCGATGTCGTGAATGCCGAGTGCGGTGATGCGACGTTTCAGCTCCGCCGCGTTTTTCACGTCCGAGAACGACGCCACCTGCACCCAGAACGGCCCGGCCGGCGCTTCTTCCACCGTGCCGGCGTTCTCTTCCGGACGCGTCGCCCGCTCCGGCTGTTCGAGAATCTCGGCCTTCGTGATCGTGGCCGCGCCCGAATTCGGAAAATCGTCCGCGAGGTCGTTCGCGCGCTTCTTGGCCTCGGACTCCTCGCCGAGCACGCGCAGGCACTCGATCGAGCGCTGCGCCGCCGCCGGCGCCCGCCCGTCGCGGCCGTGATCCTTGGCGAACTTGTCGAACCGACGGAGCGCCTCGCGCATCTGGCCGAGCTGGAACAGCGCGTTCGCCTCGCCGAACTCGGCCGCGATCACGTCTTCCTTCTCGTCCGCGCCGCGCTGCGCCTCGCGGAACGCTTCCAGCGCCTCCTTCGGCTGGTTCGCGCCGAGGTACGAGTAGCCGACCCACAGCTGCGCGCATCCCGAGTCGAACCAGTCGTCCAGATCCGTGGCCAGTGTCGCGAACTCCTGCGACGCCTGCACGTAGAGCCCGGCCGAATACGCCGCCATGCCCTTGCCGAACCGCGCCTCCGCCGCGCGCTCTCCGCGCGGCTCCAGCTGCAACAGCTGCTCCCAGCGCGCCGTGGCCTCCGCGGGATCCACCGCGGTGCGCGCGAGCATCAGCAACGCCTCGGGCGAGGCGCCGAGATCTCCGTTCGCGGCGACCCAGTTGCGCACGATACGGGCCGCGTCTTCCCGCTGGCCCGTGTCCCAGGCGAGCTCGGCGTCTTCCAGCTCCGTCGCACGCGCGGCTCCCGCCAGCGCGAGCGCCACCGCCGCCGCCAAGAACCCGCGCGCGGCAAACCGCCTCACGACGACGACTCGAGGAGATCCTCCGCCGTGGACGAGCGCGGCGTCTCCTCGCCGAGGATGCCGGAGATCCAGTCGTTCAGGCGGTTCTCCGCCTCGCCGGCGCGGCCGGAGTGGACGAGCAGCGTGAGGAACAGCACGCGCAGCGATTCCGATTCCGGGTGCTGGTCCAGCGCGCTGCGGCACACGTCGATCGCCGTATCCGTCTGTCCTTTGCGACGCAGGAAGCGCGCGAGCCCGAACGACGCGTCCTCGTGGCCCGGCACCTTCTCGAGGAAGCTCGTGTAGGTCGACTCCATGTCGCCGTAGGTGCCGTTGAGGAAGTGCACGCGCTCGAGGCTGCGGAACAGGTAGACGATCTTCTTGGGGTGCCGCTCGAGGATCTCCTCCCACGCGCGGATCGCGCCCGTGTAGTCGCCCTGCTTCTCGCGCACGAGGCCGGTGACGTACATGACCTTGGGTGCGGTGCCGTCGTGCTTGCGCGCGTCCTTGAGCAGACGCTCGGCGTCGTCCGGGCGGCCGGCGTCCAGCAGCGTGCGCGCCTGCTCGGCACGGTACTCGGCGAGCTCGGTCGCGCCGGTCTTCTCGCGTCCCTCGCGCCGGAACTTCTCGCGCACGGCGCGGAACGCTCCATCCGGATCGCCGCGACGTTCATGGACTTCCTGCAGCAGCTCCAGCGCCGCGATCGGCTCGGGCGCGCGCTTCACGGCCTCCTCCGCCGCCTCCGCCGCCTTCTGCAGCCGGCCGGCCACGAGGTGGTCGCGGGCGAGCGACATCGCCACGCGCGCGCGCAGGTCCTCGTCCAGACCGCGGCGGGTCGTGAGCTCGCGATGGATCTGGAGCGCGCGGTCCAGGTCGCCGCGCTCGCGGAACAGATCGCCGAGCCGCAGGTAGGCATCCGCGTTCGTGGAGTCCTCGCGCACCGCGTTCTTCAGCTCGCGGAACGCGGTCTCGCGGTCGTCGTCGACCAGCGCGCTCAGCGCGGTGAGGTACGGCGGCCGCCGCGCCCGTCCGTTCGGCCGGCGGCTCCACAGCCACGCGGCCCCGCCGATGGCCGCGATCGCGACCAGACCGACGATCAGCTCGATCACGAGTCCCTCCCGACCGCCGGGAGATCGTCGGTCTCCTCGAGCGGGAGATTCCGGAGCGAGGTCAACTCGCCCTCGAGGCGGCGACCGGACTTGCGCGCGTCGTGCAGTTTGCCGCGGAGCTCGATCACGGTCACGACCATGAACAGCAGCCCGACCGCCGTCCCGATCAGGAACGCGAGGAACAGCGCGGCCACGAGCGGAACCTCGGTCCACTTGCCGAGCAGCCACAGGTCGAGATCGATCTGCTGGGCCGGATTCAGCACCGCAAACCCGATCATCGCGAGGACGATCACCACCAGCAGGACGTTCCGAAGGAACTTCACGACACCCATCTTGCCCCCGTTTCCACCGGAATGCCCCGGTAGGTCGA
>JAGQIB010000306.1 GCA_020431545.1 Gemmatimonadota bacterium | reverse complement strand
GCGTTGTCGTCGGCCCCGTTGTGGATCAGCGGCTCCTCGCTCCCGGACAGCGAGTTCGCGCCGCCGAAGCCCAGGTGATCGTAGTGGGCGCCCAGCACCACCGCCTCCTTGGCGTCGGCGGGGCCCATCACCCCGGCCACGTTGAACACGGTGCGACGCTGCCGGAGCACCTCGATCTCCACCTTGGCGGCCGGGCGCCCCGGGTCCTTGCTCGCGGGCGCGTAGGTCTTGTCGATGCCGGCCCGGGCCTTGGCCACGTCGAAGCCGAGCAGGGCCTTGGCCGCGCCCTCGGAGATCGCCGCCACCATCAGGCCCGCGTCCTGGGCCACCGGGCCGGCCTTGCTCGGGTCGACCGTCTTCTTCACCAGGAGCATCGCCACCGCGCCGGCCTCGCGCGCCAACAGGAGCTTCGCCCGCACGGTGGAGTGGGGGGTGCGGCGCCGGCCGTCGAAGGGGCTCTTGGGGTCGTCGTCGCCGGGCTCGCCGTCGAGCACCACCGCGACCTTCCCCTTCACGTCGACGCCGGCGTAGTCGTCGTACTCCTGCTCCTACGCGGTGATGCCGAAGCCGACGAACACGACGCGGGCGCCTTCGATCGTCTTGTTCTTGCTGAACGAGAACAGGTTGTAGTCGCGCTCGACCTTGTAGCTGAAGCGCGTCGTGTCTTCGCCCGCCGTGCGGACGTAGGAGAGGCGGTTGTCGTCGCCGAGCGAGACCGCGCCGCCGGCCCCGGAGCACGGTGCCGAGCCGATCCGCGGCGTGGCGCTCCGCATCGTGGAGAACATGGAGAAGAGCCTCGAGGTCCCCACCGCCACGTCGGTGCGCGACGTGCCCGTGCGGCTGCTCGAGGAGAACCGGCGGATGCTCAACCAAGTGCTGATGGAGTCCGCCGGCCGCAAGGTGAGCTTCACGCACCTGATCGCGTGGGCCATGCTGAAGGCGCTCGCGAAGCACGCCGGCATGACGGCGTCCTATCAGGTCCTGGACGGCGCGCCGCACCGGGTCCTGCCGGAGCACGTGAGCCTCGGCCTCGCCATGGACGTCCAGAAGAAGGACGGCTCGCGCACGTTGCTCGTGCCGAACGTGAAGGACGCGGACACGCTCTCGTTCTCGGACTTCCTCGGCGCCTACGACGACCTGGTGACCCGGGTTCGCAAGAACAAGATCACGCCCGAGGACTTCGCCGGCACCACGGTCACGCTCACGAACCCCGGCATGATCGGCACGGTGCACTCGATCCCGCGGCTGATGTCCGGACAGGGCCTGATCGTGGGCACGGGGGCGATCGACTATCCCGCCGAGTTCCGTTCCGCCGATCCGCGTACCCTCGCGAAGCTCGGCGTGAGCAAGCTGATGACGCTCACCTCGACCTACGATCACCGGGTGATCCAGGGCGCCGAGAGCGGTCAGTTCCTGCAGACGATGGACCGCCTCCTCCAGGGCGAGGATCAGTTCTACGACGAGATCTTCGCGGATCTCCGGATCCCGCACGAGCCCGTGCGGATGACCCGTGACACGAGCCCCGAATCGGAGCTCGGCGCGGGCGGCCTCGTGGAGAAGGAAGCGAAGGTCCTCACGCTCATCAACATGTACCGCGTGCGCGGTCATCTGATCGCGAACACGAATCCGCTCGCGACCGAGATCCCCGAGCACACCGAGCTCGACCCGGAGTACTACGGTCTCTCGGTCTGGGACTTCGATCGCGAGTTCCTCACCGGCGGCCTCGCCGGCAAGGAGCGGATGTCACTGCGCGAGATCTTGGAGACGCTCCGCGACGCCTACTGCGAGACGATCGGCGGGGAGTACATGCACATACAGGATCCGATCCAGCAGGCGTGGCTGCGGGATCGCATCGAGGGGAGCCGCCGCGCCGAGTGA
>JAGQIB010000305.1:5188-6154 GCA_020431545.1 Gemmatimonadota bacterium | reverse complement strand
TGAACGCCCCCTTCGCGTGCCCGAAGAGCTCGCTCTCGAGCAGGCTCTCGGAGAGCGCGGAGCAGTTCACCTTCACGAACGGTCCGCCGGCCCGACGGCTCGACCGGTGGATCGCGTCGGCCACGAGCTCCTTGCCGGTACCGCTCTCGCCCTGGATGAGCACCGTGGAATCGGTGCGCGCGACCTCCTCCAGCAGGTGGTAGAGCTCCTGCATCACGCGGCTCTTGCCCACGAGCGAGTGCATCGTGGCGCGCGATTCGAGCAGGGTCTCGAGCTCCCGCTCGTGCGTGATGTCGCGCAGGACCACCACCGCCCCCGCGGCGTGGCCGTCCGGATCGTGCAGCCGGCTCGCGGTCACGAGCACCCGGATCTCGCCGCCGTCGACCGCCACCAGGTTCTCGCGGGCGCGGATCGTCTCGCCCACCCCGAGGGCCCGCCGCAGCAACTCCTCGACGTCCCAGAGACGACCGGGTATCACTTCCGTGGCGGGCCGACCGGCCGCGCGATCCTCCGCCGTGCGCAACATCGCCCGGGCCGCCCGATTGAGATGAACGACCCGAAACTCGTCGTCCAGGGTGACGATCCCGTCCGCCACGCTGTGAAAAATGGCCTCCATGTTGGCCTTTTGGGCCATACAGACTTCCAGCGTGCCGGATCGGACCACCACGAAACCGTCGCCTCGCCGTTGCAGGTGCAACACCATGATGCACAACGATTGGCGCGTTGCGCAACGTTCTGCAACGTACACCCGACCCGTCGACAAGTCCAGATCTTCCTCCAGGCCTCGCTGAGGGGCCGGAGAGCCCCGTTTCCGCGGTCGTGGACCGACTGGCCCGCCCGTTGCAAGATGCCCGGGCAGCAATGAACCGGAGGAGAGTCCCCATGAAGGAGTTGCTGATCGGCTTCGCGCTGAATCGTCCCCGGTGGACGATCGCGCTGGCCGTCCTGGCGACCATCGCGTTCGCC
>JAGQIB010000305.1:0-5140 GCA_020431545.1 Gemmatimonadota bacterium | reverse complement strand
GCCGTCC
Organism: Gemmatimonadota bacterium; assembly: GCA_020431545.1. Lineage (GTDB taxonomy): Bacteria > ARS69 > ARS69 > ARS69 > ARS69 > JAGQIB01. Next base: position 5,133 of record JAGQIB010000305.1, on the reverse strand, counting down.
GGGTCAACCACCACGAGGTCAAGGAAGCGTTCGAGCTCCACGACTACCTCGTGGTCGGCGTGGTCCGCGAGGCGGAGGGCGGCGTGTTCCGCCCGGAGACGCTGGAGCGCGTCGCCACGCTCACCGAGGAGATCAAGGACATCCCCGGCGTGCTGGCCGACGACATTCTCGCGCCGACCGAGGTCGACGACGTATTCACCACGCCGGAAGGCATCCTCCGCGTGGACACCCTGATGGAAGAGGCGCCGGAGGATCTCGCGGGCGGTCAGCGCATCCTGGCGCGCATCCGCGAGAACCCGATCCTGAAGGGGAAGCTCGCCTCCGACGACGGACAGGCCATGGCGATCTTCGTTCCGCTCGAGGCGAAGGACCTCGCCCACGAGGTCGGCTCGAAGATCGAGGTCCTGATCGACGACCTCGGCGGCGACGAGGAATGGCACCTCGCCGGCATCCCGATCGCCGAGGATCGCTTCGGCTCGGAGATGTTCCTGCAGATGGCGGTCGCGGCGCCGGCCGCGTTCCTGCTGATCTTCCTGTTGATGCTGTTCTTCTTCCGGAACTTCCGCCTCGTGCTCGCGCCCATGATCGTGGCGATGATGAGCGTGACCTGGGCGATCGGGCTGCTCATCGGCATGGGCTACACGGTCCACATCATGAGCTCCATGATCCCGATCTTCCTGATCCCGATCGCGGTGCTGAACTCGATCCACATGCTGAGCGAGTTCCACGAGCGCTGGCCGAAGACCCGGGATCGTCGGCGCGCGCTGCGTGAGACGCTGGACGAGCTGTACACGCCGATGATCTTCACGAGCATCACGACCGTGGTCGGATTCATCTCGCTCGTGATGACGCCGATCCCGCCCGTCCAGGTGTTCGGCGCGTTCGTCGCGTTCGGCATCGCCGCGGCGTGGTTCCTGACCATCACGTTCCTCGTGTCGTACGCCGTCCTCGTGCCCGAGTCCGCGCTGGAGAACTTCGGCCACGTGAAGGAGCACGACTTCGTGGGCGGGCACTGGATCCGGGGCCTCAAGAACTTCGCCCTGCACCGCGCTCCGATCGCGGTCGGGATCCTGGTTCTCATGTTCTCCGTGTCCGTGTGGGGCCTCACGAAGATCGAGGTCAACGACAACCCGGTGCGCTGGTTCCGTTCGAACCATCCGATCCGCCAGGCCGACACCGCGATGAACGCGCACCTCGCCGGCACGTACCTCGTGTTCCTCTCCCTCAAGGGCGAGGACGCGAACGCGTTCGACTCGCCCGAGGCGCTGAGCCTCGTGCAGGGTCTGCAGCGCAAGCTCGAGCAGGATCCGCAGGTGGGCGCCACGACGTCGATCGTGGACGTCGTGAAGAAGGTGCGCTCCGAGTTCCTCTCCGATCCCGCCGCCGCGATCCTGCCGGACAGCCAGGAGGAGATCGCGCAGTTCCTGTTCCTGTACGAGATCTCGGGCGGCGACACGTCGGATCTGTTCAAGATGATCACGCCCGATCACGACCGCGCGAACCTCTGGATCCAGATGCGCAAGGGCGAGAACCGTGACGTCGCCCGCGTGGTCGCCACCGCGAACGACTACCTGCGCGACGCGAACTCGCCGTTCGAGGCGAAGTGGGCGGGGCTCCCGTACATCAACATCGTGTGGCAGTCCAAGATGGTGCGCGGGACCGGCAACGCGCTGGCCGGCTCCTTCGTGGTGGTGCTGCTCATGATGGCCGGCCTGTTCCGCTCGTTCCGGCTGGGGCTCCTGAGCATGGTGCCGCTCACGGCCACGATCGCGGCCGCCTACGGCTTCATCGGCTGGATCGGCAAGCCCTACGACATGCCGATCGCGGTCCTGAGCTCGCTCTCGCTCGGCCTCTCCATCGACTTCGCCATCCACTTCCTGCAGCGCGCCCGCGAGGCGTACGACCGACACGGAAACCTCGAGGCCGCCATGGACGAGGTTTTCGAAACGCCCGCCCGCGCGATCCTGCGCAACGTTTTCGTCATCGCACTGGGGTTCGTTCCGATGTTCTTCGCCAATCTGCTTCCGTACGTGACCGTCGCGTCGTTCTTCTTCGCGATCATGCTGGTGTCCGGCGCCTCCACGCTCCTGTTCATTCCCGCGATCCTGGCCCTGGGCAAGGGCAAGTACCTCGCGAGCGCGCGGCGTCCCGTCGCCCCCGCGAAGGTCGCGGCCGCCACGGCGCTGTTCCTTGGCGTGATGATCGGCGCCGCGAACGTCTCCCCGGCCGAGGCCGCGCCGAACGCCGACGAGATCATGAAGGCCTCGCACCTGAACATGTACTACGCGGCCGACGACGGTCGCGCCGAGGTCCAGATGGAGCTCGTGGACAAGAAGGGCCGCACGCGGAACCGGAGCTTCGTGATGATCCGCCGCGACGTGGAGGAGGGCGGCAAGCAGAAGTACTTCACGTACTTCCTGGAGCCGAGTGACGTCCGCCGCACGACGTTCATGGTGTGGAAGGACCCGCAGGCGGAGGACTCGCGCTGGATCTACGTGCCCGCGCTCGATCTGGTTCGTCAGATCTCGTCCAAGGACAAGGGCTCGAGCTTCGTGGGTAGCGACTTCTCCTACGAGGACGTCTCCGGCCGGCACTGGACGGACGACACGCACGAGTTCGTGCGCGACGAGGAGCTCGACGGCCGGCCGGCCCACGTGATCAAGAGCACGCCCGTCGAGGACGAGGGCGGCGCGTATCGGATCACCTGGGTGGACTCGGAACGCCTGCTGCCGCTCAAGGAGGAGTGGTACGACAAGAAGGGCGAGATCGACCGCGTGTTCCGGGCCGAGAAGGTCGAGGACATCGAGGGCTATCCGACGGTCACCGTGCGCGTGATGGAGACGCCGCGCTCCGGCAGCCACACCACGGTCACGTTCACGGACGTGAGCTACGACGTCGGCGCCGGCGACGATCTCTTCACCGAGCGGCACCTCAAGAACCCGCCGCGCGACCTGGTGACGGGAGGTGCCCAGTGAGCACCCCGCTCCGGACGGCCGGCCTTCTCGCCGCCGGCCTGATGGTGGCCTCGTTCGCCGCGGGGAGTCCCGCGGCGGCCGAGGTCCAGATCGGCGGGTTCGTGGAGGGCGCGTGGGGCGCGCGCACGGCTCGCTCCCCGGTGCACGTCGACCAGCGCGACTGGATGCTGTCCGAGATCCGCGCGCAGCTGCAGCTCTCTTCGTACGGCGATCGCGGCGAAGCCTTCGCGCGCGTGGACATCGTGGAAGACGAGATCACGGACGACGGGACGCACGTGGAGGTTCGCGAGGGCTGGGCCCGCTTCACGACGTTCGGGGATCACCTGGAGGTCAAGGCGGGGCGCCAGGCGCTCACCTGGGGCACCGGCGACCTCGTGTTCGTGAACGATCTCTTTCCGAAGGACTGGGAGTCGTTCTTTCTCGGTCGCGAGGATCAGTACCTGAAAGCGCCTTCGGACGCGGTCCGGCTGGGACTGTTCGGACTGCCGTTCAACGTGGACTTCGTGTACACGCCGCAGTTCACGGGCGATCGGCTGCCGAACCCCGGTCCGCGGTTCTCCTTCGTCCCGCCGGCGAACACGCTGCCGCCGACGACGCCGGAGGAGACGTTCGACAACTCCGAGGTCGCGCTGCGCGTGTCGCGCTGGCTCGGCAGCTGGGCGTCGAACCTGTACTGGTATCACGGCTTCGCAAAGACGCCGACGGGCGTGATCCAGACGCCGGCCACGCCGTCCGACACGTTCCGGCCGTTCCACCCCGCACTCGACGTCTACGGCGCAAGCCTGCGCGGCGACGTCGCGGGCACGATCACCTGGATCGAAGGCGGCTGGACGGTCGGCGCGGAGGACGGCGGACCGGGCGCGAACGGAACGACCGTGATCGTGCCGCCGGACCTGGCGAGCTGGATCGTGGGCGTCGAGCGGCAGCTCTTCCCGGATTTCACGACCGGCGTGCAGTGGTTCGGCACGCGCACGCTGCCGGACGAGGGCGACGGCGAGACGTCGCACCTCGGCACGATCCGGATCGAGAAGATGGCGCGCGGCCAGACCCTGCGTCTCTCGCTGTTCGCGTTCTACTCGTTCACCGACGAGGACTCGTACCTGCGTCCGCTCGTGACGTACAAGCCGGCCGACGAGCTCGAGCTCGCGCTCGGCGCGAACGTCTTCGGCGGCGACGAGGGCCGGTTCGCCCCGTTCGACGTGGACGACAACCTCTACACCCGGATTCGCTGGTCCTTCTAGGAGGGGAGCATGACGCGCACCGACGTGTTTCGGGCGATCGTGGGCACGATGATCCTGCTGAGCGTGGCGCTCGGGTACTTCGTCTCGCCGTACTGGTTCCTGTTCACGGTGTTCATCGGACTGAACCTGCTGCAATCGGCGTTCACGAAGTGGTGTCTGCTCTCGGACATCCTCAAGAAGACCTCGCTGCGCGAGGGCTGATCCCGCCGGCACGAGCTCTCGTGCCGCTGGTCGCCTCGAGGTCGAGCCCTCTGACGGCCGACCCCTTGCCGGCCAGTCCCTTGCCAGGGAGAGACGGGCGGTCGCCGATCCGGTGGCCGCCCGTTCTCGTGCGGCGGCGTCGGCGCGAGGAACGCCGACGTCACGTCCGCCCCCGGCGCCGTCCGACCCCGGTTGAAATCGACCCCGCCCTGCCCCGATGATGGGTCCTCTCTCTCGAAAGGACCCGTGATGCGCCTCGTCTCCCTGTTCGCCGCGCTGCCGGTCGTGGCACTCACCGGCGCGCTTTTCTCGCCCCCCGCCGACGCCGTCACGTCCGTGTCCGACGACGGCCGGCTCGAAGTCGTCGAGGATGCCGCGACCCCGAGTCGCCTGCTCTACGGGCGCGCGGCCGTCCCGCTCCCGGCCACGCCCGACTGGGAGGCGGATTCCACGCGCGCGATCGGCGGCATGCGCTTCGGCGACTTCAACGGCGACGATCTCCTCGACCTCGCGCTCGGGTGCTACCAGCAGACCGGCTTCCCGCCGGTGAACGAGTTCTGGAACCTGATCCACTTCAACACCGGGAGCGAGCTCGAGACGGACGCGAGCTGGACGGCAGCCGTCGAGCGTCACACCGGCGACTGCCAGGTCGGCGACGTGAACCACGACGGCTACGACGACGTGTACTTCGCGAACGGCGGCAACAGCATGCAGCC
>JAGQIB010000304.1 GCA_020431545.1 Gemmatimonadota bacterium | reverse complement strand
GGACGACGACGCGCTCGCGGCCCGCCTCGACGCCCCCATCGGCTCGCCACCACTCGACGACCTGGTGCGCGCGTCGGACCGCGTGGTGGTGGTCGTGCCCGACGCGACGCGCGCGAGCGGCTCCGACCGCGTCGCCACCGCCCTCCGGCGCAAGCTGCGTGCGCTCGGCTTGCCCGACGCCCATCTCGAGATCCTGATCGGCGGCGGCACGCATCGCCCTCCCACGCCGGACGAGGTGCGGCGTATCGTGGGATCGGAAGTGCTCGCCGCCCTGCGGATCCATCCGCACGACGCGTTCGACGAGCGCGCGCACGCGCACGTCGGCGAGACACCGCGAGGCACGCCGGTCGAGCTGAATCGTCGCCTCGTGCAGGCGGATCGCGTGATCCTCGTCGGCGCGATCGGCTTCCACTACTTCGCCGGATTCAGCGGCGGGCGGAAGGCACTCCTCCCCGCTTGCGCGTCCGATCGTTCCATCCAGGCGAATCATCTGCTCGGCTTCGACCGCGAGCGGCTCTGGAAGGCCGAAGGCGTCGCCACCGCCTCCCTCGACGGAAATCCCGTGAGCGAGGACATGGAGGACGCCGCGCGCCTGTTCGGTCCGACGTTTCTCGTCAACACCGTGCTGGACGGGCGAGGGCGCATCGTGGGCGCTTACGCCGGCGACTGGCACGCCGCGCACCGCGCCGGCTGCGCGGACTACCTCGCCACGCACTCGGTGCGGGCGCCGGAACGTCGGCCGGTGGTGATCGTGAGCGCGGGCGGCGCGCCGCGCGACCTGAACATGATCCAGTCGCACAAGGCGCTCGAGCACGCAAGGCTGCTCGCGGAGGAAGGCGGCGACCTCGTGCTGCTCGCCGAGTGCGGCGACGGTCTCGGCCGTCCCGACTGGCTTGACTGGTTCGCGGCCGGCGACGCGGCGGAGATGGCCGCGAATCTCGTACGGAACTACCGGATCTACGGACAGACGGCATGGGGCGTTCGCTGGAAGACGGAGGTCTACCGGGTGCGGCTCGTGTCCGCCCTTCCGCCCGACCACGTGCGCGCGATGGGCATGATCCCGCACGCGTCACTGGAGGAAGCCGTCGCGGCGTGCGAGGGCGACCGGGGCTGGATCCTCCCGCAGGGCCTCGCCACGCTTCCTCGCGTGGGCAACGCCTCCACCGCGACGGCACCCACGGGAGTGCCCGCCGCGTGAACGAACTCCTCGCGACTCCGGGACTCCGGGCCTTCTTGCGCGTGTGGATCGGTCTCACCGTATCCACGCTCGGCTCGACGCTCACCGCGTTCGCGCTCGGCATCTGGGTCTTCCAGGAGACCGGCTCCACCACGCAGTACGCGCTCGTCATGTTCTGCGCGGCACTACCACCGCTCGTCCTGCTTCCGCTCGCGGGGCCGCTGATCGATCGGCTGCCGCGACGACGTCTGCTCGTGGTCTGCGATCTGGTCGCGGCCGCGGCGGTGCTCGCACTCGGGCTCGCCGGCGTGACGGGGGGCCTGTCGTTGCCGATCGCCTGCGCCGTCGTCGCGGCGACGTCGGCCGCCACCGCGCTGCAGATCCCCACCTGGCACGCCACCGTCACGGTGCTCGTCCCGGTGGAGCAACTCGGGCGCGCGAACGGCCTGAACCAGTTGAGTCAGGCGCTCGCTCACGTCGCGGCGCCCCTGCTGGCGGGCGTCCTCGTCGTCCGGATCGGACTCGCGGGGATCGCGGCGCTGGATCTCGCCACGTTTCTCGTGTCGCTCGCGCTCCTGCTCGCGACCCGCATTCCCGATCCGGCGGACACCGGCCGGCGGCGGGCGAACTACGTTCGCGATCTCCCGGTCGGCTGGCGCGCGATCGTGGCCCAGCCCGGCCTGCTCGCACTGCTCGGCGTGTTTCTCGCGGGAACCTTCTTTTCCGAGGTGGCTTCCGTGCTGTTCACGCCGTTCGTGCTGAGCTTCTCCACGCCGGAGGCGCTGGGCACGATCCTCTCGCTCGGCGGACTCGGGATGCTCGCGGGGGGTGCGGTGATGACCGTGTGGGGCGGGCCGCGGCGGCCGGCCCTCGGCGCCACGCTGTTCGCGGCGGCGGCCGGGATCCCGATTCTCGCCGCCGGCTTCACCACGTCGACGACCGCGCTGGCCGCGATCGTCGCCGCGTACTTCTTCTTCCTTCCGCTGCTCGCGGGCTCGAGCCAGGTCGTCTGGCAGAAAGCGATCCCGGCTGCGCTGCAAGGACGGGTGTTCGCCAC
>JAGQIB010000303.1:13253-13649 GCA_020431545.1 Gemmatimonadota bacterium | reverse complement strand
TGCGGCGCGCCCTCGATCGTCATGCGACCGCAGATCACGTCGCTCGCGTGCTCCACCACGGAGCCCGAGAAGCCGAGCTCGCGCAGCAGGCGGAACCCGGGCGCCTTCCAGCGCTCCTCGGGAATCTCGAGCCGCGCCATCGTGTCCGCACCGAGCAGGTAGGGCGTGATGGTGCCTTCGAGATCGAACGCGCCGGGAAGCGCGGACTCGATCCGGCGCAGGTCCTCGCCGTTCAGGCCCTTCTCGAGCAACGCGTCGGGATTGATGCCCGGACCGCCCTCCAGGCTCATCGTGCCGCGCACGTAGCGGTCGATGTCCTGGATCTGGTCTTCGTCGTACCCGAGCGTGACGAGCGCGCCGCGCACGGAGTTGTTCACGATCTTGAAGTGGCCGCCG
>JAGQIB010000303.1:8445-13212 GCA_020431545.1 Gemmatimonadota bacterium | reverse complement strand
GTGTCGCAGTCCATGAGGAGACCGATCGTCCCCGTGGGCGCGAGCACGGACACCTGCGCGTTCCGGTAGCCGTAGCGATCACCGAACGCCACCGCGTCGCGCCAGTCCTCCTTGGCCGCCGCGATCATCTCGGCGGGGCAGCTGCGTGGGACGCGGTCCACCGCGTCGCGGTGCATGCACATCACCTCGCGCATCGAGTCCGCGTTCGGGTGGTAGCCCGGGAACGGTCCCTTCCGCGATGCGATCTCGGCGGACACGCGGTACGCGCGGCCCGTCATGATCGACGTGATCGCGCCGCAGATCGCCCGCCCCTCGTCCGAGTCGTAGGGCACGCCCTTGATCATCAGGAGCGAGCCGAGGTTCGCGTAGCCGAGTCCGAGCGGCCGGTAGTCGTGCGAGTTCTTCGCGATCCGGTCCGTGGGGTAGCTCGAGAGATCCACCAGGATCTCCTGCGCGATGATGAACACGCGCACCGCGTGACGGAAGTCCTCGACCTCGAACTCGCCCTCGTCGTTCAGGAACTTCACGAGGTTGATCGACGCGAGGTTGCACGCCGAATCGTCCAGGAACATGTACTCGGAACACGGATTCGACGCGTTGATGCGGTCCGTGACCTTGCACGTGTGCCAGCGGTTGATCGTGGTGTCGAACTGCACACCCGGATCGGCGCAGCGCCACGCGGAGTACGAGATCTTGTCCATCAGGTCGCGGGCGCGATACGTGGCCGCGACCTTTCCGTCCGTCCGGCGGTAGGTCTTCCACTGCAGGTCCTTGCCGACCGCCTCCATGAACTCGTCCGTGATGCGGACGGAGTTGTTGGAGTTCTGGCCGGAGACGGTGCGGTACGCCTCGCCGTTGAAGTCGGACTCGTATCCGGACTCGATCAGCGTGCGGGCCTTCTCCTCCTCCCGCACCTTCCACTCGATGAAGCCCTCGATCTCCGGGTGGTCCATGTCCAGGCAGACCATCTTGGCCGCGCGACGGGTGGTGCCGCCGGACTTCGTGGCGCCGGCCGCGCGATCGAACACCTCGAGGAAGGACATCAGGCCGGAGCTCGTGCCGCCGCCCGAGAGGTTCTCCATGCAGCCGCGGAGCGCGGAGAAGTTGGTCCCCGTGCCGGAGCCGTACTTGAAGAGGCGCGCCTCGTTCTTCACGAGCTGGAAGATCGACATCAGATCGTCGGTGACGCTCTGGATGAAGCAGGCGCTGCACTGCGGACGGCTGTAGGCGTCTTCCGTCACGATGAACGTGTCGCTGTCCGGATCCCAGGCGTGGTTCCCGCCCGATCCCTCGATGCCGTACTCGTGCCACAGGCCGCAGTTGAACCACACCGGCGAGTTGAACGCGCCGCGCTGGTTGATGAGCAGCGCCTCGAGCTCGGCCTGGAAGATGTCGGCCTCGTCGCGGCTCTCGAAGTACCCGCCGAGCTCCTCACCCGCGTTGCGGATGGTCCGGGCGACGCGACGCACGAGCGCCTTCGCGCTCTTCTCGCGACCGCCGGTTCCCTTGTCCGCGGGGACGCCCGCCTTGCGGAAGTACTTGGAGGCGACGATATCGGTCGCGAGCTGCGACCAGGTCTTGGGCACCTCGGCGTCGTCCATGCGGAAGACGACCGAGCCGTCGGGGTTCGTGATCACCGACGAACGGCGCTCCATCTCGACCTGGTCCAGCGGGTCCTTCCCCGCGACGGAAAAGCGGCGCCCGAGGGAAGAGGGCGCGGGGAGCCGATCCTCGGCCTCCGACCCGACCCGTCCCCTCTTCCCTTCTTCGGCGTGAGTCTCGCCCCCGCGACCCTCGGACTTCCCCCGTACCTCCGCACCGCTCATCCCGACGTCCTCCCTGGCCTTGTGCCTTTTTCTCTGATCCGAGCGAAACCCCTGCTTCCCGACGCGGCTCGAAGCAGCCCCTCGGGGCCGAGCAGAAACGGGCAGCAGGGCTCTAGCTCTCAGACACTTTCGTGGCTACGATCGTGAATCGATTTCCCGGGCTACCGGGGCCTTTTCGGACCACGAGACGACAGCGGGGCCCCCGAGGAAAACCGCTCTGGGCGGCCCGGTTGGGCTCTCGGCCCGAGGGGATCACCTGACACTAGATCTTGTGGCAGGAGGCAACCTAGTCTCACGATATTGAGGCGTCAAGGGGAAAAACGAGAAAATGCGAAGTTGTGATGAATTCACCGTTTAGACCGATCGGAGGCTCCGAAAGGGGCCGAATCGAGGGGCGCGGAGAGGCGAAACGGCGGGGTCGGACCGGAGCGGAAGATGCAAGCTCCTGGCTATGACGCGCCGTCACCGGCTCAGCTCACCGCGGACGCCGCGAGGGCTCCCGGCCATCCGGTGAGACCGCCCCCGGGCCAAGCCCCATCCCCTCCGAGAAGGAGACCGCGAATCGGCGTGACGTGTCGCGCGAGCTCCGGGGTGGGCCTCGCCGCGAGCTGATCCAGACCGTGCTCGCCCTGAAGCAGGTGGCCGCCCGCCAGGCCGAAGCGGGTCTCGAGGTCCGCGGGCGTGAGGACGTCGATCTCCCGCACGGCCGCCGGCAACTCCGGCAGGTGCTCGGCGAGCGCTGCGAGCACGAGATTCCCGAGCTGATCCCGCGCGCCGTCCGACCATCCCTCCGCGCGATCGCGCGGGGCCCAGTGGACGAGCACGGACACGACGCTGTCTCCCTCCGGCGCGAGCTCCGGGGATTCCACACTGGGGACGCAGACGTCGAGAACGGGGCGCGGCGAGATCTGCCGGTACTTCGCCGAGTCGAACTGGCGCTCGACCGCGTCGAAGGAATCGCCGGTACGCGCCCGACGGATCCGTTCCCCCGGCCGCGACGCGAACTCGATCGTCCCCGCGACCGCGAGGTGGACCTTCGCCGTCATGCCGTTCGAGCGATAGGCCTCGAGCCGATGCACGAGGGCCGGATCGAGCGTTCCCGCAGGCAGCAGCGTGAGGAACGTGGTCTTGGGATCGAGCGTGGAAAGCACGACGCTCGCCGGCTCCTCCTCTCCGGACGCGAGGCGGACTCCGCGCGCCGCGCCGGCCGCGGCAATGATGCCGGCCACCGGCGCGCCCGTCCGGATGTCCACGCCCGCCGCCCGCGCCGACGCCTCCAGCGCCCGCACGAGCGCGGCCGGTCCCCCGCGGGGCACGAGACCGGACAGGATCTCGTGCCGCACGAGCAGCGCGTTCGTGGCCGGCGACCAGGGCCCGGCGAAGCCGAAGTCGAGCGCCGGACCGGCGAGCAGACAGCCGAGCCGTTCCGACCGGAACCACTCCTTCAACCAGTCCGCCACGCACATCGGGCCGAGCCGCAGCAGCTCGAACATCGTGTCGCGCCCGAGGCGCCGCACCGCCAGACCGTCCTTCGCGAGACGCGCGAGCGATCCCAGATCCGTCCCCGCCGGATCCGGCAGCGGCGACGACAGCAACCGGCGCGCGATGGGCGCGATGCGGTCGAGGAACGCCCGGTACTCCCGGTACCGCGCGACGTCCTCCGGCGAATGCGCGGCCAGCTCCTGGGCCGTGCGATCCGCGTCGGCCGAGAGCACGAGACCGCGCCCCCCCGCTTCCGGACTCAGGACGTCGTCCCGCGGAACCAGCGCGAGCCCGTGGGACGCGAGGCCGAGCTCCTCCGCGAGCTCGGGCGCGAAGCAGCTCGCGTCGTGGAGGATGCCCGTGTGACGGAATCCGGGCGCGAACTCGTCGCCGGCCGCGAGACCGCCCAGCACCTCGCGCGCCTCGAACAACACGACCTTCCGCCCGCCGCGGGCGAGCCGGATCGCGGCCACGAGCCCGTTCACTCCACCGCCGAGAACGATCGCGCGATCACCACTCATACCGCGCGCTCCGCGAGCAGTCGCTTCGCCGCCAGCTCACCCGGGGCGCCCATCACGCCGCCACCGGGGTGCGTGCCGGAGGCGCACATCCACAGACCGTTCACCGGCGTCTTGTAGCGCGACCATCCGGACACGGGCCGCTGGAACATGAGCTGCTCCGGCGAGAGCTCGCCGTGGAAGATGTTCCCCTCCGTGAGCCCGAACTCCTGCTCGAGATCCCAGGGCGACAGCACCTGGCGGTACAGGATCGACTCCTTGAGACCGGGGCAGTACTCCGCGAGCGTATCCACGACGGCGTCGCCGAATGCCTCTCGCCGCTCCGGCCAGCGTTCCGGTCCTTCCTTGATCCAGTACGGTGCGTACTGCACGAAGCACGACACGACGTGCTGGCCCGGCGGCGCCACGCTCGGATCCACGAGCGAAGGAATCACCACGTTCAGGTAAGGGCGTTCCGAGAAGTCGCCGTACTTCGCCTGGTCGTACGCGCGCTCGAGGTAGTCCACGCTCGGCGCGATCGCGATGTCGCCGCGCAGATGCGCACCACCCCCCGGCCGACACGTGAACTCGGGCAGACGATCCACCGCGAGGTTCACCTTGCCCGAGCTGCCGCGCAGCTTGTAGCGCTTCAGCTTGGTGACGAACTCGGGATCGAGGTTCTCCTCGCCGACGAGCGACAGGAACGTGCGGCGGGGCTCCATGCCGGAGACCACGACCTTCGCGCGGATCTCGTCTCCGTTCTCCAGCACGACTCCGGTCGCCCGGCCGCCCTCCATCAGCACGCGCTCGACGGGCGCCTCCGTCCGGATCGTGGCGCCGAACGCGCGCGCGGCCGACGCCACTGCGCGACTCACGCCACCCGTCCCGCCCTTGGAGAATCCCCACGATCGGAATGCGCCGTCGATCTCGCCCATGTAGTGATGCAGCAGCACGTACGCGGT
>JAGQIB010000303.1:1974-8363 GCA_020431545.1 Gemmatimonadota bacterium | reverse complement strand
TCCGCGGCGCTCATCGTGAGGAGCTGCAGGTTCAGGTGCTGCAGCTCCGGATCGAGTTCCCGGAAGCGTCCGCCGAGGCGCAGCAGCCGGGCGAGCTCGCGCGGGTCGAGCGACGTCGGATCGGGCGCCGGCTGATCGATGATGTCCTTCGCGAAGAACCCGACCCGGCTCATGGCCATCCCGAACTCGGAGTAGGTCTCGGCATCGCGGGGTGAGAAGCGCGCGATCTCGCGTCGCGTCTCGTGCGGATCCGACCAGCGGCACAGGGAGTCGCCGTCCGGCAGCGGCAGGAACGAAGCCTCGAGCGGGATCAGCTCGAGGCCGTGCCGCGCGAGATCGAGCTCCCGGATGATGTGCGGGCGGAACAAGGACACCACGTAGGAGCACACCGAGAACGTGAATCCGGGATGCAGCTCTTCCGACACCGCGGCGCCGCCGAGCACGTGTCGACGTTCCAGGACCAGCACCTTGCGCCCCGCCTTCGCGAGATAGGCGGCGCACACGAGACCATTGTGGCCACCGCCGACCACGATGGCATCCCAGACCTGCGATCCGCTCACGCCGCCACCTCCGTTCCCCGCGCCGGCTTCTCGCGTGCGGGCGTGGCGCGCTTCCGCTCGGGATCGAAGAACGGCTTCTCGGTCACCGTCGCGGTCACCCGGTGGCGAACGTGCTCCACCGTCATCTCGATCTTGAGCTTCTCCCCGATCGCACCGTGCGGCGCGTTCAGCGTGGCGAGCGCGAGATTGCGCTTGAGCGCGGGTGACCACGCGCCGCTCGTCCCGTATCCGACCTGGCGACCGTCGGGGCGGTAGATCGGGATCGACGCGCGCCACGCGGCCGACGGGACCTGCGGCGGCAGACCCACCGCGCGGTAGAGGGCCTCCGTCTCGTCCCAGTCGACGACCAGCCCCGCGAAGCATCGCGCCGGCCCGCGTTCCTTCTCGCGCCGCAGCGCGTCCTGGCCCACGAACGGATCCCGCTCGAGCTCCACCGTCCAGTCCAGCGCCGCCTCGTAGGGCGTGGACTTGCGGGACTCGATCAGGCAGTGGTTCGCGCTCGTGTAGTCCACGCCGTTCATCAGGAATCCGGCCTCCACGCGCGCGACGTCCATCGCGTCGAGTCCCACGGGGAGCAGTCCGTACTTCCGCCCCTCGGTCAGGACCGCGTCGTACACACGGACGGCATCCTCGCGGTTCACCCAGATCTCGTACCCGAGGTCCCCCGTGTAGCCGGTACGGGAGACCCGCGCCGGCGCGCCGGCCAGCGTCGTGTCGGCGGCGCGGAAGAAGCGCATCCGCGCGGCCACGTCGGTCAGCTCGCCGAGCACGTCGCGCGCGAGCGGCCCTTGCAGCGAGAGCGCGGCGATCCGGTCCGTCACGTCGTCGATCTCGATCTCGTAGCCGCGGCGGTTGCGATCGAGCCAGGCGCGACTCGGTTCCGCCGCCGTGAGCAGGTAGCGGCCGTCGTCCAGCCGCGAGACCGTACCGTCGTCGAGCAACTTTCCCGCACCGTCGCACCAGCAAAGGTACGTCACCCGCCCCGGCTTCAGCTTCGTGACGTCGCGCACGGTGAGGTGCGCGAGGAAGGCGGCAGCATCGCGGCCCGCCACGACGTACTTGTAGAGCGGCGTCACGTCGATGAGGCCCGCGGCGTGGCGGAGGGCGAAGTACTCGCGCTCCGGGTAGGTATCGTACGCGCAGACGGCGTAGTACCCGGCCCAGTCCTTCCAGCGGTAGCTCCGGCAGAGCTCCCGGGTCCGCGGGTGGAACGGACTCTCGACAGGCATGGAAGGACCTCCGGTTCGCGTGGCCATCCCGCGGCGGATCGGGCGGCGACGGAGGAGTATCGCAGATGCCGACCGGCCCGTCTCGCCCGCCCCGAACGGGGCCGAAGAGCTCGCGAGCGACCGGCGAACCGCCTACGGCGGTCCCGCGGTCGAGGCGCCTTGCGAGGTCGGGGTCCATCTGTCAGACTCCGCGGCCAAAGAACGTTCGGGGGAAGCATTGGCCATCGACCAGAAGCTCCTGGAGCGCGATCCGGATCGGGTCGCGCGGATGTTCACCGAGATCAGCCCGCGGTACGACCTGTTGAACCGCGTGCTGTCGTTCGGACAGGACGGCGTCTGGCGCCGCAAGGCCGTGCGCATGGCGCGCCCCGCCGGCGCGCATCGCATCCTGGATCTCGCCACCGGCACCGGCGACCTCGCGTTCGAGTTCTCCCGCGCCGAGGGTTTCGACGGTGAGATCCTCGGTCTCGACTTCTCCGAAGAAATGGTCTGCCGCGCCCGGCGAAAGGCCGCGGCCCGTCATCTTTCCGCCCGGATCCAGTTCCGGACGGGTGACGCGCTCGACATCCCGGAACCCGACGGCTGGTTCGACATCGTGTCGATCGGTTTCGGACTACGCAACTTCCTCGATCCCGAGCGCGGTTTGCTCGAAGCCCACCGGGTGCTGGCGCCCGGGGGCCGCCTCGTCGTCGTCGATTTCTTCCGGAAACGGGAGAACCCGATGATGCGCCTCTATCTCGACCAGGCACTCCCGAGGATCGGACGATGGATCTCTCGCAGCCCCAGCGCCTATCACTATCTCCGGGAATCCAAGAAGGGGTTCCTCTCGCCGGACGAGTTCGTGTCCCTGCTGCACTCGGTGGGGTTCCAACCCGTGGTTCTCGAAAGTCTGTCCTTCGGCGTCGCGCATTCCATCGTCGGGACGAAGCCGGCGTCGCGACCGGGCCCGCCGACCGCGGCATGAGCGGGTTCCCCGTACTCACGCGGCCCAGCCTCGCGAGCCGCGTGTTCCGGGTCGTGATGCTCGTGGTGCTGCTGTACCTGTTCCTCGTGGGCATCGCGCTGCTCGGCGCCGCGTTCAAGTATCTGGGCTCCGGATTCTCGAAGGCGCTGCTCACGACGACCGCGAATCCGGTGATCGGTCTCATGACCGGCCTGCTCGCCACCGCCCTGATCCAGAGCTCTTCCACGACCACATCGATCGTCGTGGGTCTCGTGTCCGCGGGCTCCCTCTCCGTCCACGCGGCGGTTCCACTCATCATGGGCGCGAACGTGGGCACGACGGTCACGAACACGATCGTCGCGATGGCTTCGATTCGCCGGCGCGAGGAGTTCCGGCGGTCGTTCGCGGCGGCCACCATGCACGACGTTTTCAACATCCTGGCCGTGTGCGTGCTGTTCCCGCTGGAGCTCGCAACAGGCTACCTCGAGAAGAGTGCGAGCTTCCTCGCGACCCACGTGGGCGGAGGCGAAGGGGTCGAGTTCGCGAATCCGATCAAGGCGGTCACGAAGCCCGTGGCGCACGCGATCCTGGACGGGATCTCCGCCACCGGCTGGGCGGACGTCTGGGTCGGCACGACGGCCTGCGTCCTGTCGCTCGTGCTGGTGTTCCTGGTCCTGAGCCGCCTGCCCGAGCTGCTCCGTCGCATGTTCCTGAGCCGCGCGGAGTCCGCTTTCTCGAGCGTGATGCGCTCGGGCGGGCTGCCCGCACTCGGACTGGGGATCTTTCTCACCGTGCTCGTACAATCCAGCTCGATCACGACGTCTCTTCTCGTCCCGCTCGTGGGGGCCGGCATCCTGGCCCTCGAGGCGGCGTTCCCGATCACGCTCGGCGCGAACATCGGAACCACGGTCACCGCGCTGCTCGCCTCCACGGCGGGGAGCGGCGCCGGCGTCACGATCGCGCTCGTGCACCTGCTGTTCAACACGACGGGCATCGCCCTCCTCTGGCCCGTCCGGGCGGTGCGCAACGTTCCCGTGCGAATCGCCCGGTGGATCGCGGATCGCGCCGTGGACAACCGGGCAGTCCCGGTGCTCTACCTGCTCGTGATCTTCTTCGGCATCCCCGGCGTGTTCGTATTCCTCCACCGCCTGTTCGAGAACCGGATCCCCTAGGGAGACCCATGTTCAAGTCACTCTTGTCCTTCATGACCGGCCACGACTGGACGAAGGAGATCGTCGAGAGCTTCGACGAGATGGTCGGCCTCGCCGAGAAGAACTTCGGCCTCTGCGCGGACCACCTGCTCACGCCCGAGAACGCCGAGGCGATCCGCGACGAGCTCTACGCCCGCGACCGCGAGATCAACGAGCACGAGCGAACGATCCGGCGACGAGTGATCACGCACATCGCCGCCCGTCCGAGCGAGCACGAGATTCCGACCGCGATCGTGCTCACCTCGCTCGTGAAGGACGCCGAGCGGATCGGCGACTACGTGAAGAACCTGTACGAGGTGCACCGCATCCACGACGACGTGCTCACCCGCGAGCCGTACGACCGTCACTTCGACGGCATCCGCACCACGGTGAAGAAGCTGTTCGCGGACGTGCGCAAGTCCTTCCGCGACGGCGACGCGGACGCGGCCCGCGACGCGATCACGCGCGGGCGGGAGACGATGCGTCGCTGCGAGGCGGAGATCCGCGAGATCGCGGCCACGGAGAAGTCCGTACCGGTCGCGGTGGCGCTCGTGCTGATCGGACGGCACCTCAAGCGAATCGTCGCGCATCTGGTGAACATCGCGACGGCGGTCGTGGTCCCGGCGGATCGGATCGACTACTACGACGAGAGAGGGCTGGAGGATCCCGGCGAAGGGAGGTAGCGAGTTCCCGGACCGCCGGTCGCGGCGCCGCGGCGCCGATGTCTACCAGGCGTAGACGACTTCCACCCGGTTGCCGGGCGGCACGAACCTCATCTCGCGGCACAGACTCCGCACGAGGGGGATTCCGCGCCCCGCCGCGCCCAGATTCTGCTCGAAGCGCGGCAGCTCCCGCTCCAGATCGAAGCCCGGTCCGGAGTCCTCCACGCAGATGCGCACCTCGCCGCCGGATCCGTTCGGCTCGGCCCGGACCTCCACGTCCAGGCGGATCGAACCCTCGGTGAGTCTCGCGCGCCGTGACTCCCGGAGTCGATAGAACCGCTCGAAGCCGTCCTCCTGGTCCTTGATCGAGGAGTCGATGCCGAGCAGCCCGTGGTCGAGCGCGTTGTAGAAGAGCTCGGACAGGATCACGAACAGCTCCTGACGCCGTTCGGTGAGTCCCGGCAGGCCCGCCATCAGTTCGAGGAGCGGCGGCAGCGGATCGGCGGCCCGGAGCGCGAGCGCGCCGAACTCGAGCCCGATCCGGCTCGCGGGCTGGATGTCTCGATCCTCGGGAGCCATTGCTTCGGGCATCCGCTCTCCCCCTGCATCCGGGCGTTCCTCGGAGAATCGGCGGTTCCAGCCCGGTGCTTGACCTCGGAACTACGGGATTCGCGGCCATCCCGGGTCGGCACGGCGGCGGCTTCCCGGGCTGGCGAGCCGCCCGTCCGCCCGGTAACATTGCGCTCCGTCCGCCGCGTTCCCGGTGGGCGACTACCCCGGAGGACCCAGGTGAGCTTTCGCATCGACTCGATTCGGGTGGACCCGCCCTGCGTCCTGGCGCCCATGGAGGGCATCACGGATCGGGATTTCCGGGGCCTGATCCGGGGTCTGGGAGGCTGCGGGCTCACCGTCACCGAGTTCGTGAGCTCGGAGGCCATGACCCGGAGCGTGGCGAAGGCGTGGCGGATGGCGGAGCTGGACCCGGACGAGCACCCCGTCTCGATCCAGATCTACGGGCGCGATCCGGACCGGATGGCGGACGCCGCCCGCTACTGCGCGGACCTCGGGGCCGACATCGTGGACATCAACTGCGGCTGCCCGTCCAAGGCCGTCACGTCGGGCTGCGCGGGGTCGGCCCTGATGCGCGAGCCGGAGCTCGCCCGCCGCCTGTACGAGGCCGTCGGCGCGGCCACGCGAGAGCGCGGACTGCCGTTCACGGTGAAGATGCGCACGGGGTGGGACTCCGAGTCGCGGAACGCGCCGGACATCGCGCGCATGGCGGTCGACTGCGGCGCGCGGATGATCGCGGTGCACGGGCGAACGCGCTGCGACATGTACAAGAACCGCGCGGACTGGTCGTTCGTGGGCGACGTCAAGCGCGCCGTTTCCGTACCCGTGCTCGTGAACGGTGACATCCTCACGGTGGCGGACGCCCATCGTGCGCTCGAAGAGTCCGGCGCCGACGGCGTGATGGTGGGCCGCGGCATCCTGCGGAATCCGTGGCTCCTGCGGCAGATCGCCCAGTCCCTGCGCGGAGAAAGCGTCACGGAACCGAGTCTGGAGGATCGGCGCGCGGTCCTGCTCGGATACTTCGCGCAGCTCGAGGAGCTCGGCGAGCATTTCCACGGCGACGACGCGACCCGCGAGCGCGTGGCACTCGGGCGCATCAAGAAGATCACCGGGTACTTCACGAAGGGATTGCCTTTCGGCGGCAAGCTGCGGCAGCGCATCTTCCACTCGCACCGCATCGCGGACGCCCGCGGCTTCGTGAACGACTACTTCGACCTCCTCGCGGAGCACCGGGT
>JAGQIB010000303.1:0-1826 GCA_020431545.1 Gemmatimonadota bacterium | reverse complement strand
CGGTCTGTCGAAATCAGGGCACTCGCGGGAGGCACCCATGGACACGCCCGAAACGACCGCCGAACAGGAACTCTCCGCCCCGGCCCAGCCGGTCGCCCTCGTGGTGGACGACCGGGATGCCCACCGCCGCCGACTCGTGGGCGTGCTGCAGAACGACGGGTGGGCCGTGATCGAGGCCGAGAACGACAAGGGCGCCGCCCTCGCGCTCATCGATCGCTCCATCGACTGCGCCGTGTTCCCGGCGACCCTCGCCGGCGCGCCCTCGGCGGGGCTCGTCCGGAGCGCGGCCGTGATCCGCGAGTCGCATCCACACCCGTTCGGGATTCTCGTGGTGATGGATACCGAAGTTCCGGAGAGCGCGGAGCGCCTGATCCGCGCCGGTGCCGACGACGTCATCACGCCGTGCAGCGCGCGCAGCATGTCGCGTCGCATGCGGCTCGTGCACGACTACCGGCGGCTGCTCCACTTGAACCGGCACCTCGCCGAGCGCGTCGCGCGCGCCGAGCGGAAGTCCTAGCGAACGGCCGGAGTCTGCACTAGCCTGCCGGGATGGCGAACCCCAAGGTCGACAACGGCGGCGGCTGGGCTGCGATCTCCTACGTGCTCGGCAAGGCCCGCGAAGCGGGCGGGCTGCCGAAGCTGCTCGGTCGACTCCGTTCCCGCAACGCCTGCAAGACCTGCGCACTCGGCATGGGCGGCGCCCGCGGCGGCATGGTCAACGAGGCCGGTCGGTTCCCCGAAGTCTGCAAGAAGTCCGTGCAGGTCCAGGCCGGCGACATGGCGGCCCCCGTTTCCGCCGGTTGGTTCGAGCGCACGACATTCGCCGAGATGGAGCGGCTCACCTCGCACGAGCTGCAGCGGCTCGGCCGACTCTCGGTCCCGCTGATCGCGGACGAGGGGAGCGATCGCTGGCGCGTCGCGGGCTGGGACGAGGCCCTGGCCCGCACGGCGGAGGCGTTCGCGGCAACGTCGCCGGAACGTGCGTTCTTCTATGTGAGCGGACGCTCCAGCAACGAAGCCGCGTTCCTCGCCCAGCTCCTCGCCCGCGCGTACGGCTGCGCGAACATCCACAACTGCTCGTACTACTGCCACTCCGCGTCCGGGGTCGCGCTGTCCGGCGTCTACGGCTCCGGCACGGCATCCGTCGCGCTCGAGGATCTCGACCTCGCGGATCTCGCGATGGTCGCCGGCGCGAATCCGGCGAGCAATCACCCGCGCCTGATCACGCGGCTCGTCGAGCTGCGTCGACGGGGCGGCCAGGTGATCGTGGTGAATCCGCTGAAGGAACTCGGGCTCCTGCGGTTCCGGATTCCCTCGGATCCGCGGAGCTTCCTGTTCGGTTCCGACGTGTGCGATCTCTACCTGCAACCGCACGTCGGCACCGACGTGGCGCTGTTCCTCGCGATGCTGCAGGGCGTGGAGGAGCGGGGCGCGATCGACGCCGACTTCGTCGCCCGGCACACGAACGGATGGGACGGCGTGCGCGCGCAGCTCGCCTCGCTGCGTCGCGACGATCTGCTCGCGTGCTGCGGGGTGGGGAGGGGCGAGCTCGATCAGGCCGTCGCGCTGCTGTGCCGCGCCGAGCGCGGGATCCTCGCGTGGGCCATGGGACTCACGCACCACGAGAACGGCACGGACAACGTCCGCGCGCTCGCGAACCTGGCGCTCGCGCGCGGCTGGCTCGGACGCCCCGGGGCCGGACTCCTCCCGATCCGCGGCCACTCGAACGTGCAGGGCGTGGGCTCGGTGGGGGTCTCCCCCGCCGTGCGCGAGGCGTTCGCCGCGAAGCTCGAGGAGCTCTACGGGATCTCCGTGCCGCGCGATCC
>JAGQIB010000302.1 GCA_020431545.1 Gemmatimonadota bacterium | reverse complement strand
GCATGACCGGCAGCGGCAAGACGGGTCTCGGCATCGGTCTCGTGGAGGAAGCGGCGATCGACGGTGTCCCGTCGATCGTGATCGACCCCAAGGGCGATCTCACGAATCTGCTGCTCCAGTTCCCGAAGCTGGACGCCGCGTCGTTCCGGCCGTGGGTCGACGAGTCTGATGCGAAGCGCAAGGGCATCACCGCGGACGAGCTCGCCTCCGCGGAGGCGGCCAAGTGGAAGAAGGGCCTCGCGAGCTGGGATCAGGACGGCGCACGGATCCAGCGCCTGCTCGACGCGGTGGACATCCGGCTCTACACGCCGGGAAGCACGGCCGCGACGCCGGTGTCGGTGCTCGCGTCGTTCGCGGCGCCGTCGGCGGAGACGGTGGCGGATCCCGAGCAACTCGCCGAGCGAACGAGTGCCGTGGTGTCGAGCCTGCTCTCGCTTCTCGGGCTCGACGCGGATCCGATCCAGAGTCGTGACCACGTGCTGCTGTCCACCATCCTGCGCGACGCCTGGACCCGCGGCGAGAGCCCGGACCTCGCCGGCCTCATCCGGCTCGTGCAGGCACCGCCCGTGCAGCGGATCGGCGTGATCGAGCTCGAGTCGTTCTATCCCGGCAAGGAGCGCTTCGAGCTCGCGATGAAGATGAACGGACTCGCGGCGTCGCCGCGCTTCCAGTCCTGGCTCACCGGCGAACCGCTCGATCCGGGCGCGTTCCTGTACGGCCCGGACGGCAAGCCGCGCGTGTCCGTGTTCTCGATCGCGCACCTGTCCGACGAGGAGCGGATGTTCTTCGTGACGCTGCTGCTCGATCGCACGATCGGCTGGATGCGCTCGCGGCCGGGCACCGGGAGCCTCCGCGCACTGATCTACATGGACGAGGTGTTCGGCTACCTGCCGCCGACGGCGAACCCGCCGTCCAAGGTGCCGCTGCTCACGCTGTTGAAGCAGGCGCGCGCGTACGGTGTGGGACTCGTGCTGTCCACGCAGAACCCGGTGGACCTGGACTACAAGGCCCTGTCGAACGCGGGCACGTGGTTCATCGGCCGCCTGCAGACGGAGCGGGATCGCGACCGGCTCATCGCGGGTCTCACCGGCGCGGCGTCCGGCGCGCTCGACGCGGACGAGATCCGCGACGCGCTGTCCAAGGTCGGCAAGCGGGTGTTCCTCGCGCACAACGTGCACGAGGGCGAGCCGGTGATCTTCCAGACGCGATGGGTGCTGAGCTACCTCGCCGGTCCGCTCACCCGCCCGCAGCTCCAGTCGCTGGCTGCGCTCGCGCCCGCGACTTCCGGGAAGTCGGCGACGGCGGCTCCGACCCCGGCGCCTCCCGCCGCCGCGCGCCCCGTCCTCGCGCCCGGCGTGCCCGAGACGTTCCTCTCGGCGGCGGCCGCCGGCGTCGGCGTCGCGGACTACGAGGCCACGGCGCTCGCCGAGGCGGAGGTCCGCTATCGGCGCCCGCGATCGACCGAGGAGATCGTGGAGAACGTGTCGCTCGTGGCGTGGCTGGATGCCGGCGAGCCGGACTGGTCGTCGGCGGATCCCACGGCCGAGCTCGGCGGCCAGCTCACCGATCGTCCGGTGGAGCCCGCGACGTTCGGCGCGTTGCCGCCCGCCGCCAACGACGCGAAGAGCTGGCCGAAGTGGGAGCGCGAAGTCCAGGCGACGCTCGCCCGCGATCGCCGGCTGACCGTGTACCGCAACAAGACGCTGAAACTCGACTCGCAGCCCGGCGAGACGGAGCGCGACTTCCGCATCCGCATCGCCGAGCTCGGTCGGGAGAGTCGCGACGAAGCCGTCGACAAGCTGAAGGAACGGTACGGGTCGAAGCTCGCCACGCTCGATGAGCGAATCCGCAAGGCGGAGGCGGCCGTCGACCGAGAGGCGGATCAGGCGCGGGCGGCCGGACTGCAGACCGCGGTCTCGGTGGGCACCACGCTCCTCTCCGCGTTCCTGGGCCGCAAGGCCACGAAGACCACGATCTCCAAGGCGGCCACGGCGGCGCGCGGCGCCACCCGCACGGCCCAGCAGGCAAGCGATGTGGGGCGCGCGAAGGAGAACGTGGAGGCGCTCACCGCGCAGCGCGCGGAGCTCGCGGCCGAGTTCGAGAAGGAGGTCGCGGAGCTCGGGACCAAGCTCGACGCGCAGGCCGAGGAGATCGAGGCGGTCGAGCTCGCGCCCCGTCGCACGGACGTGCACGTGAAGCGGGTCACGCTGCTCTGGGTACCGCGGGGGGCGTCGCTCCCGCCGCCGGCCGGCCGGTAGCCGCTCCCGCGCTCACTCTCCGACGTTGAAGCTCGATCCCGGGCGGGCGTATGCTGAGGTCCCCCGGAAGAGCCGTACGTGAGGAGAGTGAAATGAAATCTTCCGAGGTCTCGCCGGTGTCCGGGTTCGCCGTTGTTGTTCTTTCCTGGTTGCTCCTCTGCGGAAATGCCTTCGCGGCATCGCGCGCCTACGAGTGGTCGATCAGCGCCAGTTCGAACGACCCCTCCGTGAATGTCGCCGACATCCCCGCGGGTTTCCCCGCGAATCTCTACCTGTGGCTCGACTGCACCACCCGGGACGGTGCCGCGGTGCTACTGGCGGATTTCGAAGACGGCGGGAGCCTCATCTACCTCGGTTTCACGCCGGTCTACTTCGTCACGGATCCCGTTCCGGGCGCGATTCCGTTCCCGTTCTGCGTTCCCGCACCGAGCATGCTCGGGACGA
The DNA here is from genome assembly GCA_020431545.1 of Gemmatimonadota bacterium. Taxonomy (GTDB): domain Bacteria; phylum ARS69; class ARS69; order ARS69; family ARS69; genus JAGQIB01. Next base: position 865 of record JAGQIB010000302.1, on the reverse strand, counting down.
TCCTCCTGATCAACGTGGGCGCCGGGGGAACGATGACGCTCGGAGCATCGTCGTTCGACGGAACGCGGACGACGATCGACTGCGCGACGCCCCCGCAGGCATGGCCCCACGCGATTCGTGGATTCGCCACTCCGGGCTTCACGCCGGATATCGTGGACGAATGCGGCGGGACGGTTTCCGTGGAAGAAACCGGCTGGGGCGGAGTGAAGTCGCTCTACCGTTGAGGCCCCGCCGGACACGACCTAGCGCTTGCGCGGCGCCTTCGCCTCGCGCCGCGCGAACGCGAGGCCGGACCAGTCGGCGTCGATCGCGGCGACCTTGAAGTCGACCCACCCGGCGTCCATGCCGTGCTGGCGGACGTCGGCCTGCCCGAGGTCGCCGGCGAGCGACGACGTCTTCTTGGGCCACGCGAGCCACAGCCGTCCGCCCTCGTCCACGGTGCGCGCGGCCGCGTCGAAGCGTCGCGCGAGGTCGGCTCGCCGGCGGAGGAACAGCACCGCGACGTCGGCGGTGCGTACGCCCGCGCGTGTCCGCGGCTTCACCCCGGCCGGCAGCTCTCCGAGCGAGAATCCGGCCGGCGCGTCGAGGAGCACCACCCGGGAGCCTTCCTTGAGGCCGAGCTTCCTGGGCAGCGGGGTCCCGGAGTAGCCCGCCATCGTGTCCGGCACCACGGGTTTCCGGGCGGCGCCCTTCGCGGCGGACTTCTTCGCGGAGTCCACGGCGCGACGGATCGCGCCCCGGATCTTCTTCCAGTCCGTGTACTCCGCGTCCGGCAGCACCCGACGAACCCGATTCGTCTTCTCCGGGTCGCCTTCCACGAACACGAGCGACACGAGACGGGTGTCCTTCTGCTGGCGGAGCCAGA
>JAGQIB010000301.1:6399-13561 GCA_020431545.1 Gemmatimonadota bacterium | reverse complement strand
CGGCCGGCGACGGTCGCGCGGTCGCGCAGGCGTTTCCGGAGCCGGACTCTCCGTTCCGGGCGCGCTGGCGTTCCGGCGACGAAACTCTCGAGCTCGAGCGCACGGGCCCGCCTCTCGCGGTCGGCCGACGCCTCCCCGCGCGGCTGCACGTCTCCGGCCCGGAGAACGTCGAGCCCGGGGGGGAGCTCCGGTGCCGCGTGGCCGCGCTGGACGCCGGCGGTTTTCCGTCCGCCCGTCGCGTGCAATCGCTCTCGGTTCGTGCGCGTCACGAAACCGGCGCGCTCGTCGGACCGGTCCGGCTCGAGCCCGGCGAGGATCCGTGCGTGACCCTCGCGACGTTCTCTCTCGATCGGCCGGGTCTCTGGTGGATCGGGGCGGAGGCCGAGAGCCTGTCCTCGGGCTTCGACCTGCCGGTCCGGGTCGGCGCCGAGTCGCCTCGCGAGCGGCTCGTGTTCGGGGATCTGCACTGGCATTCGAACCGCTCGGACGGCTCGCGTTCCCCGTCCGACGGCTACCACTACGCGCGCGACGTGGTCGGGCTCGACTTCACCGCGCGCACGGATCACGACGTCCACCACCAGTTTCCCTGTCTCGACGGCGTGAAGTGGCCCGAGGTCGTCGCCGACGCCCGCGCCTGGACGGATCCCGGGACCTTCGTGGTGATTCCCGCGTACGAGTGGACCTCCGGCCGCGGCCATCTCTGCGCGTACTTCCGGACCGATCCGGGTGCCGTCTACTCCGTTTCGGACTACGGCACGCCGGAGGCGCTGTGGGCCGCGCTGGATCCCGCGAACGTGATCACGATTCCGCATCATCCGGCGGGGGTGCGTCAGCCGCCGTGGAACTGGAGTCACTTCGATACGGCGTTCGTGCGCGCGCTGGAGATCTACAGCAACAAGGGCAACGCCGAGGTGGTGGACGCGAACTGGGCGCCGCCGCTGTTCGGCTCGGACCGTCCGCGCGTCGCGGCGTGCCGGCGCGGCACGGCCCAGTCCGCGTGGTCGCAGGGACGCGATTGCGCCGTCGTCGCGTCGACCGACAATCACGCGGCGACGCCGGGCAACCCCGTCGTGTGGCGGGGTGACATGGACTGGCAGGGCTGGGCGGGCAGCGGGCTCGCCGCCGCGCGTGTGCCCGCGTTGACGCGGGAAGGGCTGTGGGACGCGATCCACGCCGGCGCGACGTACGGCACCACGGGGCCGCGGATCCGCCTGGAACTCGCCGCCGAGGGTCATGGTGTCGATCGTTTCGTCACCGCGCACGTCGTGGGGGCGAACGATCTCGAGAGGGTGGAGCTCGTGGGGATCCCGCGACGCGGGGAGCAACCGTTTCCCACGGTCGCGACCGCGCCGGCGGGTCGTCATCCGCGGATTCGCTCCCTTGACTGGCCGGCGCCGGACGGGAGTCCGTGGCGCGGCGTGTACCTGCGGGTCATCCAGGAGGACGGCGAGATGGCCTGGTCGTCGCCCGTGTTCTTCGATTCCGAGCCGGGAGTGAACTGACGTGCCGGAGCTGCCGGAAGTGGAGGCCGGACGCCGCCTCGCCGAACGCGTGGCGGCGGGGCGAACGATCCTCCGGGTATGGTGCGACGAGGATCCGATCGTGTTCGACGGCGTGACGCCGACCCACGTGCGCAAGGCACTGACCGGCCGTCGGGTGCGCAGTGTGCACCGCCGCGGCAAGCACCTCTGGATGACACTGGACCGCGCACCCCACCCGTTGTTCCACTTCGGCATGACCGGCGCGTTCCGCACCCCGGACACGGAACCGCTCGTGCTCGCCTCGAGCGGCTCGCGCCGCGACGCGGGCTGGCCGCCTCGCTTCGCGAAGATCCGACTCGAGCTCGACGACGGCGGAGAGCTCGTGATGGTGAACAAGCGTCGCCTCGGGAGGATCCGCCTGCGGGAGAACCCGCCGGCCGAACCCCCGATCTCCGATCTCGGTTTCGATCCGATCGTGGATCCGCCGTCCCCCGCGGAGTTCGCGCGGCTGCTCGAGCGGCGCACCGGCACGCTCAAGGGCGTGCTGCTCGATCAGGGATTCGCGGCCGGCGTGGGCAACTGGATCGCCGACGAGGTGCTGTACCAGGCGAAGCTCGATCCGCGTCGCTCCGCGGCCGAGCTCTCGTCCGCCGAGATCCGTCGCCTGCGGACCGTCCTGCTGCGGGTGGTCGAGAAGGCGGTATCCGTCGACGCGGACAAGAAGCGGTTCCCGAGGACCTGGCTGTTCCATTCCCGCTGGGGCCGGGAGCCGCTCGCGCGGACGGCGAAAGGGGAGGACATCGAGTTCCTCACGATCGCCGGCCGGACGACCGCCTGGGTCCCCTCGGTGCAACGATGAACGGAACGAACCGCCTGCGGGCGATCGCGCTCTATCTCTTCTCTTTCGCGTCCGGCGCCGCGGCCCTCGCGTATCAGGTCGTCTGGGGCAAGCAGCTCGCGCTCTCGTTCGGTGGCACCACGCTCGCCGTGAGCGCGGTCGTCGCGGGATTCCTCGGGGGGATGGGACTCGGGGCCGCGCTCGTGCCGATCGGCATCCGGCGGATCCGCTCCACACTCGCGGCGTATGCCGGCCTCGAGGCGGGCATCGCGCTCAGTGCGTTCCTGCTCACGTCGGTGCTGTGGCGTCTGCCCTCCTTCGTGGCGTCGCTCGCGCTCGACGGCGCTCCGCTCACCGTGGCGCGCTTCGCGCTCGCGTTCGCATTGCTCACGATTCCGGCCGTCCTCATGGGCGCGACGTTCCCCGTGCTCGCCGACGCCCTGATCCGCTCGCGCGACGAGCTCGGACGGCACCTCGGCTGGCTCTACGGACTGAACACGCTGGGCGCGGCGGCCGGCACGTTGCTCACCGGGTTCGTGCTGATCGAGCGGCTCGGACTGGACGCCACCGTCCACGCGGCGAACGCCGCCAACCTGGCGGTCGCCCTCGGCGCGGCGGCTCTCGCGGGACTCGGCGGCGGGCGGGAGTCCGCGCCGCGCTCGGCCGACGTGTTCGATCCGCCCCGTGTCCCCGGCGGGCTGATCGCCGCGGTGCTCACGCTGTCCGGATTCGCGACCCTCGCGTACGAGATCCTGTGGTTCCGCTCGCTCACGTACTTGTTCGGAAACAGCACCTACGCGTTCACCACCATGCTGTTCGTGTTCCTGACCGGGCTGGCGCTCGGGCCACTCGTCTACCGGCGGCTCGCCGGCCGGTCCCCGGAGCGCACGCTCGCGTTCACGCAGCTCGGCATCGGCCTGTTCGCCCTGCTCGCGATCGCCGCCGTCGCAACGGTGGTCGCGAACGCCGAACTGTCCACCCGCCTCTCGGTGTTCTCGCCCGAGGTCTTCGACCGACCGTGGCGGACCCGGGTGGCGCGTCACCTCGGATTCGCGTCCGCGGTCATGCTCCCCGGCACGTTCCTGATGGGGCTCGCGTTCCCGCTCGCGGCCGCGCTGCGCGTCGCGGATCCGCGTCGAGTCGGCGCGCGCCTCGGGTCCTCCGTCCTGCTCGCGAACGTCGGCAGCATCTTCGGTTCCGTGATCGCGGCGACCTGGCTGCTTCCGCATCTCGGCACCGTCGGCGGCACGCGACTCGTGGCCGCGCTGAACGTCGGGCTCGGGTTCGCGTTGCTGTTCGCGCTGCGCGAACGCGGCCGGACCCTCGCGACCGCCGCCGCTCTCGCGATCGCCGGAGGGATCGTGGTGGCGGTGACGCCGGGTCACATCCGGTTCGCGTCGGCGGCGGCCGGGGTTCCGGGCGCGACCGCGGTGTTCGAGGAGGAAGGCGATCTCGCGACCGTGCAGGTGTGGCAGGACCCGGTGCGTCCGGACCGCCTCGGGATGGCGATCGACGGCTCGATCATCGGCGCCACGCGCACCTGGCCGTCGATCGTGTGGACGAAGCAGGTGCTGATCGCGCACGTCGCGATGCTCTGGCGCGACGCGGAGACGGCGCTCACGATCGGACTCGGCTCCGCCTCCACCGTGGAGGCGCTCACCACGTGGCCGGATCTGCGCACGATCGACGTCGTGGAGATCAACGAGCCCGTCGTGCACGGCGCGCGCTTCTTTCCGGAGTCCGCGGCGCTGGACGATCCGCGGGTGAGTCTCCGCGTGGACGACGCGATCCAGTTCCTCGCCGGCACGGATCGCCGTTGGGATCGAATCGTCTCCGACGGGAAGCAGGCCATGTCGTTCTCCGGCACGTCGAAGTTCCTCTCGCACGAGTTCTACTCGTTCGCGCGCGAGCGACTCACGGACCGCGGACTCTTCGTGCAGTGGGTTCCGGTCGCGGTGGGGAGCTTCGAGTTCCGGGTGATCGTCCGGACCTTCCTGGACGTGTTCCCCGAGACGGAGGTCTTCCTCGAGCCGCCGAACCACCTGGTGTTCGTGGGCGCGAAGAACAGCTTCGACGATCTCGCGGTCCGGACCGCCTTGCCGCCCGGCGCGCTCGAGAATCTCCGGACGGCGAACATCCGCTCGATTCACGCGCTGGGCGCGCGCTGGGTCGCGAGCGGGAGTGGCCTGCGATCGCTGATCCCGGACGGGCCGCGGCACGACTGGAATCATCCCGTGCTCGAGTTCGCGGCGTACCGCCTGACTCCCGCGGAGTGGCGGGCCTCGGCGGGGGAGGTGCTGGCGATGCTGGTGCGGGCGTCCGAGGCGCCGTCGCTGACGGGGTACATTCTCGCGCCGACGGGGGAGAACGTCGCCGACGTCGCGCGCCTCGTCCGCGTCTCGTGCGCGTTCGCCGCGGTGGGCCAGCCCGAGCGGGCGCGCGAGTTCGCGTCGCAGGCGCTGCTGATCGATCCGGGAGATCCCGCGGCGATCGCGTGGGCGGAGCGACTCGAACGGCCGTTGCCGTCAACGATGCGGGAGTAGGTCCTCCGCCGCGAGCCACCGCGCGATCGCGCGGCCGGCCACGCGGTTGCCGCGCACCGAGAAGTGGCCGTCCCCCGCGAGGTAGAGCCCCGGGATCCGCTGCTCGCTCGTGACCTCGGGAAGCAGATCGATCGACGGAATCCCGGCCGCCGCCACCCGCCGTTGCAGCTCGGCGCGGAGTGGGATGTCCGCGGGGCGCTGGCGGGCCGTCGCGTAGACGTCGGCGGGGAGCCACACGACCGCGAGCCGCGCGCCGTGCTCGGCGCACTTCCGGTTCAGCGCCTCGATCCACTCGGCGCTCAGCTCCATTCCGTGCTCGAACTCCGCGTCGCTGAAGTTCCGCACCGCGCGCGCGGCCGGCACGCCGCCGAGATACTTCACGCGGAACGTCTCCCAGGCCGTGGACACGAGCCGGTAGAGGTGACTCTCTCTCGCGAGGAAGTTCTCCTGGAACCACTCGTGCGAGAAGCGATCGAACAGATAGCCGTCTCGCACGGTGTAGATGCCGCGCGCGCCGAGCAGGTTGTCCGTGAAGTCGTTCGCGAAGAAGCCGAGCAGCACGAGATCCGGATTCACCGCATCCACGATCTCCTCGAACCGGGCCACCGCGCTCTCCGTGCCGTATCCGTTGACGCCGCCGTTGATCGTCTCCGCCTCGATCCCGCGCGACGCGAGCTCCTCCTCGAGTACGGAGACCCACTCCTCCCCCTGGGCCACGCCCCACCCGAACGTGAACGAGTCGCCGAGCGCGAGGATACGCGGTCGTGTCTTCGGACCGAGCGGGTCGTCGCGCAGGCCGAGCTCGTTCGTGTGGAACTCCGTCACGTGCCCGCCGCGATCGATGCGCCCCGTGAAGTCCGGCGCGAGCCGGTACCCCGCGCGGTCGTCCGCGACGTACATGTCCTTCAGCACGAACGACCGGATGTAGTCCTGGGACGGAAGCGTCTGGGGGGCCAGGAGGCGCACGATCCCCTCCGCCACCGGGAGCATCACGATCAGCACGCCGACCACGACGGCGACGTTCGCGGCGATCCGACGGAGACTCATACGCGCTTCCGGGCGAGGGCGAGGTACGACAGACCGAACGGCAACCCGATCGTCGTCACGAGCGGGGTCTCGGCCGTGAAAACGGCGGTGAGGAGACCGTTCACGACCGGATGGTAATCCACGAAGTCCGTGCGGGGCGGGTGGTCCCGCGGCCCGGCCAGGCGATCCCGGAACTGCTGCCACGTGCGCACGCCCCACGCGAGCGGAAAGAGGAACGTGTTCAGGTACGTCGTGCGGAGCAGCTCGCAGCCCGCTCCCGTGAGCAGCGCGCGAATCTCCTGCGCGCGGTAGCGTCGCTGGTGATGGTTGATCTCGTCGTGCTCGGACCAGAGCTGCGGGAACGCGGGCACGGTCACGAGGATCAGCCCGCCCGGCTTCGCCACGCGGACGAGCTCGCGCACCACGGCGCGGTCGTCGTCGATGTGCTCGATGACGTCGAGCGCGGTCACCACGTCGAACTCGCCGTCCGCCCAGCCGTCCATGCGCCGCAGATCGACCTGACGAACGTCGCCGCGGCCGCGCCTGCGGCAGAAGTCGATCGCTTCGTCGGCGAAGTCGGCGCCCGTCACCTGCCCGAACTCGGCCAGGTAGTCGAGGTTGATGCCCGTACCGCATCCGGCGTCCAGGAGGTGGAGGTCGCGCCGCCCGCGCAGCGCCTTCCGCAGCACGGAGAACAGAATGTGCCGGCGGCTCACGAACCACCAGTTGTCCTGCTCGAAGAAGAAGTATTCCTGGTAGTACGACCGCTCCAAGTCAGACTCCGGACGGGGGCCCAGGCCGCGCGACGGACTTCTCGCCCGGGACAGTAGCCCGCGGGATCACGAAGTGGGAATCGACTTCCGCGCGCTCGAGGTCAGTTTCCAGTTCCGGAGCAAGCCGCGAATGAGCTTGCCGAGCTTGCCCTGGGAGCGGTGAGTCCCGTAGGCCCACGTCTCCGCGACGAGACGCCAGGGGCGGAGGAGATAGCTGAGACCGTAGAAGATCGCGTACGCACCGTAGATCATCGTGCGCAGGCGGAGGTGCCCCCAGCGCGGATGCCACGAGCGGTAGTCCGTGATGTCCATGTAGCCGAACAGCGAGTAGTAGTACGGATCCGTGGGCTGGAGCCCGCGTGTCTCCTGCAGCTCGAAGAACGCCTCGGTGTTCGGGAGCGGCGAGAACGCGCAGCAGTTGAATTCGTGGAAGCCGATCCACGCGCAGCGCGCCATCTCCTTGTAGCTGTCCAGCACGTGACGCCACGTCTCGTGCGGGAA
>JAGQIB010000301.1:0-6322 GCA_020431545.1 Gemmatimonadota bacterium | reverse complement strand
CGCTTCTTGATGATCTTCAGGGTCTCCACCGAGCCGGACTCGATCGAGTAGCTGAAGTTGCGGCAGCCGGCCTTCACCATGAGCTGCGCCACTTCGTCGTCGATCGCCTCGCTGCGCGTGCCGGACGGGAGCTGCCACGTGAAGTCGTGGCCGCGCTCGATCAGCAGCTTGCAGAAGTCCACGATCCAGGTCCGCTTGACGACCGCGGTGAGATCCTCGAAGTGGAAGTCCGTGGCGCCGTAGGTGGCGTTCAGCCACTCCATCTCCTCGATCACGAGCGTCGCGTCGCGGGCGCGCCAGGCGGTGGTCCACATCTGCGGCGAGCTGCAGAACGTGCACTGGTAGGGGCAGCCGCGCGTGGCGAGCATCGGCATGGAGCGGCCGCGGACGGCGCCGTGCGGGCTCGCGTACTCGATGTAGGTCTCCACCGGAAAGAGGTCCCACTTCGGTTGCGGGATCTCGTCCAGGTCCCGGATCCGGGCGCGCGCGGGGTTCTTGACCGTCTCGCCGGCTTCGTTGCGCCAGGCGACGCCGGCGACGTCCGCGAGCGAGCGGCCGGTGCTCAGGCAGTCCAGGATCTCGACGAGCGTCTCCTCGCCCTCGCCGAGCACGCAGAGATCGGTCGGCGACTCCGCCAGCACCTGCTCGGGCTCCGCCGACGCGTGCTCGCCGCCGAGCACGATCGCGGCCCGCGGGAACCGGTCGCGCATCTCGCGCAGGAGCTTGCGGACCGGCGGCCAGCCGCAAGAGAACATGAGGCCCACGCCGATGACGTCCGTCTCCGGATCGATCCGGTCCAGGATCTCCCCGAACTCGAGACCGCGCAGCCACACGCCGTGCCCGTCGTCGAACTCCCAGATCTTCTCCAGCGCGTCTCCGACCGCGTCCACGACGTCGACCCGGTGGCCGGCGGCGAGGGCGGACGAGGCGAGGTACGCGAGCCCGAGCGGGGGGATCGCGATCGTGGAGATGTAGTTCGTGGGCGAGATCAGCTGCGGCGGCTGGATGAGCGTGACGCGCAAGAAGTCGATTCCTTCGGGAGTCGGCCCGGGGGCGTTCGCGAGGCGGCCGGGCGGGCGGCCGAGAAGAGAGTATACAGGTCGGACGGGACTGCGTTCAAACGTCGCGGCGGCGATCGGTGGCCCGGACGGGCCCGAATGGGCCCCTGCGTGCCGTGAAGGCCCTTCTCGGAGCGTGCGCGCGGGTGGCGGTTTTCGGCCTGCCCGGCGTCCCGGATCGCGGTCGGCCGGTCGGGACGCGACCGGGATGCGGCCAGAATCCGGTCAGTCGCGGAGGGGCTCCCGGGGAAGGCCCCGGCGGCGACGTCGCTCGACCCCGAACAGGCCGAGCAGTGCGCACGCCGCGACCACGCTCAGGGGACCGCGATCCCGCCCGCCCCGGTAGCGGAACGTCACCTCGTGTTCGCCGGCCGGAACGGCGACCGCGACGTAGCTCGGCATGACGTGGACGGTCTCGGTTTCGACACCGTCGAGCGTGGCGTGCCAGCCGGGGTGGTAGGTCATCTTCAGCACGACGTGGCACGGGCGATCCGCTCGCACCCGGACCCGGAAGTCCTCGCCGAGACGCTCGCGCTCGAGGATCTCGCCGGGTGAGCCGGCCGGCGTGAAGTCCGGTGGACGGAAGTCGATGCCGTCGGCCGCGAGCGCCTCGGGATCCGCCGGGAGCCGCGCCTCCGTCAACCGGATCGCCGGGTGCACGCCCTTCGCGGGAAGAGTCGACTTCAACCACTTCCGGTGGACCCGGGTGACGTTCCGCTTGGAGACGTCGAGCGCGTACGGAACGTCGACGAGATCCACGAGACCCGGCACGTCCACTTCCCACACCGCGAACCGGCCGTGCGTCGCCACGCGCTTCGCGAACGGCGGCACGTTCAGGTCGCTCGGGGTCATCACGTGCCGGATGCCGAAGGCGCGGTAGTGCGCGACGTTGCCCTCGTCGAACGTGTCGTGGCAGTCCGCGTTCAGCGACCACATGTGATAGAGGTAGCCGAACGCGTCGAGCTCGCGGAGCGGAAGCCAAGCGTACACCGGTGTCCACCCGACCATGAAGTTGCCGCCCCAGCCCGAGCCCGGCCGACCCTGCCCCGCGTACACGCGACCGAACCGATCCGCCGCGACGTCGGCGAGCGCCCGGTCCAGATCCGCGCCGTCCTTCTCGAGCCCGGTCGCCGCCTCCTGCACCAGGTCCGAGTTCCAGCGCAGGTACGTGACGCGATCCCACGCGATGGGCGCGATCGCGATCACCACGAGCGCCACCGCCGCGGCCACGCCGACCCGCCCGCGCCGCGCGATCGCGATCGCCGCCGCCGCGAGGCCGGCGCCCGCCAGCATCGTACCGACCTGCTGCACGACGTACACGGCACGCGAATAGTGGAAGCCGCTCCCGAGCGGCAGCAGGTGCAGCAGCTTGCCCCACGTGGGACGGCCGAAGAACAGCAGCAGGAAGAACACGAACCAGATCAGGAGCACCCGATCCCGCTCCGAACGCCGCACGCGCGCCGCGGCCACGACCAGCCCCGCGCCCACCAGCACCGTCAGCACCGGCCACCGCGCGAAGTCGAAGATCTTCCCGGTCACGAGCCAGCGCAGCACGACCTCGTGGCCGAACGAGTTGTACTTCCACGACGGCACGAGCGTGCTCACGTTGTACCAGGCGAAGTCGCGGAAGATCGGGACCGCGATCGGCAGGATCACGAGTCCCGTGATCGCGCCGATGATCGCCACCCGCCCGAGGCGACGCGGGATCTCGCGCGTCGGTCCCGTGAGCGCCGCGATCCCGGCCGCCATGCACGCCATGTACCCGAGCGCGAAGTGGGAGAGGAAGGTCACGCACAGGGCCAGCGTCGCGCCGAACAGTCCGCGCTCCCCGCGCACCGCCCGCCACGACAGCGCGAGGGCGAGCGGGAAGAACCACCCGCCGAACGCCTGGGCGTACTGGCCGAGTCCCTGCCACGTGTAGCTCTCGAAATCGAGTCCGTGGAGCGAGTCCGTACGGGCGCCCAGCGCGAGGGCGGCGGCCAGCAGCGCCGCGAGGCGGCCGAACCCGAACACGCGCATCGCCAGGAACACCGGGATCGGCAAGGTCGCCACCGCGAGCCACTCCACGATCTTGAAGCTGCGCACGAGGGAGAACGGCGTGATCGTGTCGAACGCGAGCACCGTGAAGTGCGGGAGGCTCTGGTAGTAGTGGAACACGGGGTACCCGAGCGTGTAGCCCGGGACCCACGGATCGAGGATCGACTGCCCGCGCTCGGCCGCGCTCGCGAGCGACCGGATGAGTCCGAAGTGCAGGACGGAGTCGTTCAGAAAGGGCTCCGGCCAGCGAACCTGACAGAACAGCAGGGCGAGCCACGTCGCGGTGACCGCGAGCAGACCGAGGCCCGCGAGCCACCGCGACCGGCGATCGCTCATCGGGCGATGGCCGTGACGGGATTCTCGAACGCGAGCCAGTGCTTCGCCACGCGCACGACGTCCTCCGGAGCGACGTCGGCGAGCGCGGCCGACCGCTCGTCGAGCTTCGTGGGGTCTTCGCCCGCGAACTCCGTCATCGCGAGTGCGTAGGCCTGCCCGATGCGCGCGAGGCGACGCATCCGGTCGCGCCCCTCGCCGCGGTTGCGCGCTCCCACGAGCGCGTCTTCCGTGGGTGGCGCGCTCACGAGCGTGGCGGCCACCTCGCGCATCCCCGTCTCCATGCGTTCCAGGTTCGCGGGGCGCGTGCCGGCCGACATCCGGACGATCGGCGGCGACGCGCGGAACGACGCGCCGATCGAGTACGCGAGTCCCTCGCGCTCGCGCAGCTGGTCCGCGAGCCGGTCGGACAGGATCGACGTCGCGAGGCGGAGCGCGGGAAGATCGCCGGCGGGGATCTCGTCGCGCTCGTCGAGGCGCGATCCGACGAAGATCCAGGATTGCTCCTGACCGACCTTCTCCTCCTGGTGACGTTTCCGCGCGAGCTTCGTCTTCCGTTCCTTCGCTTGCCGCTCCCGGGCGACGTTCCCGCTCGCGGCGGCCGGCGCCGGCCGCTCGAACAGTCGACGTCCGATCGCCAGGAGATCGTCCGCCGGCGAGCTCCCGGAGAGGACCACGATCGTGCGCTCCGGCGCGATCAGCGCAGCATGCGCCCGCCGGGCGTCCTCCCGCGTCAGCTTCTCGAGGTCCTTCGGATCGCCGTACACGCCGCCGAGATCCGGCCGTCCGCAGATGCGCCAGAACAGCCGGTTCGCGACCTGGCTCGCGGAGCCCTGATCCTTCGCGGCCCGCGCGACGGCGGCCCCCTTCGCCTTCTCGAACGTCGCCTCGTCGAGGCGCGGGTGCATCATCACGTCGGCGAGGAGCTCGAGCGCATCGGCCGCGTACACGTCGATCGTCTCGAGGCGCAGGTACGAGTACTCCGGCGAGAAGTAGTAGTCGTCGTACGGGATCCAGTCGGAATCCGTGGTCTTGAGCTTGGCGCCGAGCCGCGCGAGCTGGCCACGCAGCTGGCCCTCGTCCCGCGTCTCGCTGCCGAGATCCATCGCCCGGTGGACCACGTCGGTGGTACCGCGCGGAACGCCGAGCGCCGATTCGAGTCCGTCGCGATCGAGGAGGACCTGGGCCGCGAACGTGCGCGAGTCCGGCGATGCGTGCACGATCAGCGTCGTCCCGTCGGCGAGCACCTCACGACGGATCGTGGTCTCGGTGGTGAGCGCCGCGGGGGGCGGCGCCGGCGCCGCGACGCCCGGGGTGGCGGGCCACCACGTCGCGTCGGCGGCGGAGACGGGAGGCAGGGCGGACTCCGTGTTCTCGGTGGTGCCGACCGCGGTCGCGAGCAGGCGACCGTCGGTGAGCGCGGTGCGCGCGAGCGCTCGCACCGCCTCGGCCGGGCACTCCGACACGCGCTCGGCCAGGGTTGCCGCGACCCGAGGGCCGGCCGCGCCGAGGACGTCGGCGCGCATGAGTCCCCAGTAGTGCATCTTCTCGCGGAGCGAGATCTCGTCCGCCACGACCTCGCGGCGCGCGGCGTCGAGGTCGGCCGGGTCCGGGCCGTGCGTCGCGAGGGCCTCGAGGTGAGTGAGGAGCGTTCGCGCCACGAGGGCCGGGTCCGTGCCGTCTTCCGCGTCGGCCGCGAGTGTGAGGAGGGACCAGGGCGCGCCCGCGTCCACGGACGCCGACACGGAGCTCGCCGTGATGCCCCGCGCCTCGGTCGCCCGCGCGAGGGCCGTGCGTTCGCCCGAGGCGAGCACGCTCTCGAGCAGTCGCGCGGCCGCGAAGTCGTCCCCCGAGAGCTCGGGCAGCGGCAGGTTCACGCGCACCTGGACGCCGCCGAGTCCCTCGATCGGCTGAGCCCGGAGCATCCGGCCGCGCGGGAACGCCGGCCGGGGCGGGATCCCCGTCTCCGGCTGGTCATCGCCACCGAACTGCCGCGCGACCTCGGCCCGTGCGTCCTCGAGGTCGAAGTCCCCCATCACCACGACCGTCATCCCGCGCGGCCGGTAGCACTCCCGGTAGAACGTGGCGACGGCCGCCGGATCCATCGCGGAGATCGATTCCTCGGTCCCGAGTACGGCGAGTCCCCGCGCGGATTCTCCCCACAACGCCCGCGACGTGAATCGATCCGCCTGCCACTGCGGATTCGACCGGTCCTTTGCGAGCTCCTCGAGGATGATTCCCTTCTCTTTCTCGAACATGTCGGCGGGCAGCGTGGAGTGGCGCAGCATGTCGGCCTGGAGCGCCAGCCCTTCCCGCCAGTTCTCGGATGGCAGCAGCAGCTGGAACACCGTCCGTTCGCGCTGCGTCGACGCGTTGTTGTACGCGCCCAGACGATCCGTCTCCGCGTAGATGACCTCGCGACTCCGGGTCGTGGTGCCGTTGAAGAGCAGGTGCTCGAGGTAGTGGGCCGCGCCGTTCGTCGCCTTCGACTCGCGCGCGGAGCCCGAGGGAGCGAGCACGGTGCACGAGAACATCGGGACGGACCGCTGCGGCAGGTACAGCACCTCGGGACCGTTCGGGATGCGCTCGATCCAGGCCTGGGGCCCCACGGCGTCCAGCCCGGGCGCGGTCTCGGTGAACAGAAGCACGGCGAGCGGCAACGGCAGGACGGCGGCAAGCCGCCGGACGGACACGGACATCGTTTCCTCCTCGGGTCGAACGAGGATACGGCCCGGGCCCGCGATCCGCCAGCCGCCGGGCACGGTTCCCTGGTAGCATCGACGGATGGCGGACGAATCGTCGGGTCCCTCCGGCCCCCTGGATTCCCGGGCGTTCTTCGCGCTCGTCTACGACGAGCTGCGCGGCATCGCCCACGCCCGCATGCGGGGTGAGCG
>JAGQIB010000300.1:3579-5561 GCA_020431545.1 Gemmatimonadota bacterium | reverse complement strand
AGTTCTTTCCCCACGGGATGGTCAGGTTGCGCGAGCGGAGCGCCCCTCGAGAGATTCAGGGTCGGCCGTTCATCGGCTCGAAGAAACAATTGTTGTGCATCGCTTCTTCCGGAAGCCCCGTCCTGCTCCGCGACCTGCCTGCCGGAACGACCTGGGGAGGCGGGCGTCTCTTCGTCCCGCCCACTGGGTCGCCAACCTGCCTCACGGTGCGGGAGGACGGTTGTAGCTTCGACTGGACCCGACTCGGGGCCGCGACGGCAACGGCTCCGGACGATCGACGTCCGATCATCGACACCGGGCTCGGCAGCCACGTCCTGGTGGAAGTTCGGGCGCGCCTCCGAATCGACGGGTGGCGGCCGCTCTTCGGAGGATACGGTGCCGTCTTTGCGGCGGGTTTCACCGACATCTTCGGCATCGAGGACATGAGCTGGATCGCAACCATCCAGGACTGGGGCGGGGCGTGCGGTTGCAGTGCCGGACTGTGGGCGGCCGCATCCCAGAGCCCCACGTTCGCCTTGGCGTCGGGCTGCCAGGAGCCGGACGTCCGGAGTCTATCGTCCCGGGTCGGCGTGTACGAGATCGACGAGGGCGTCCTCCGCGAGGTGGGCTCCTGGGACTTCGACTTCCACGTTTCCGAATTGATCCTGAGTTCGGACGGAAAGAGCTGTGTCGTGGTGGGCGGCCCTGAGGGCGCTGCCATCGTGATGGCGCGAGGGCACTCGGTCCATCGGATCGTCGGAGAGGGTCCCGCCAAGGTTCTTCGGGCCGTCGGCTACCGGCGGACGGCGGAGGGCATCGAGCTCGTCGGTGGGATCGACGACGATCGATACTCCGCGTGGTTCTGGTGGGTGACCGACCGAACCGCATCCCTGTTCCAGGTGGTGACGGACGGCGTGAAGCTTCACGACGAGTTCGCGGTTCCCGAGCACGCGAGCGTCTTCCAGATCTCGGCCGGTGGTGGGCACCTTCTGGTGCGAAGGCAGGACGGGCCGGAGCTGATCACGCGTTCCGGACGGGTGCTGATCGAGGACATGCTGGAGTTCGATGCACGGACTCCGTACGTGGCGTCGGGAAGGCTTCGCGTTCTCACCACGAAATCGGGGCGAGACGTCTTCGTTCGGGGGGCCAGCGCCGTGCCCGGTCGGACTGTTGTGTACGCCCTGGAGGATGGGGGGATCCGATGAGCTCTCTCCGCCGCGCTGGCGCCCCTACCGCGGCTCCGGTTCCCGCCGCTTCTTCTTTCCCCGCTCCGTCGTGAGGGGACCCTCCGAGATCACGACCCGGGCCGGGACCTTGTGGCCGGCGAGGCGGGCGCGGCAGTGGGCGCGGACGGCCTTGCGGAGCTCACGCTCGTCCAGGGGCTCGGCGAGCTGGACGTGCGCCTCCACGATCTGGCCGGTCAGCGGATTCGGCGCGCCGCGCACGGCGGCGTCCACGATGATCGGCATCTCCAGCAGCACCTCCTCGACCTCGCGGGGCATGACCTTCTCGCCGCCGACGTTGATGAGGTCCGAGCGCCGGCCGAGGATGCGGAGCCACGAGCCGTCCTGCTCCACGACGTCGCCGGTGTTCCACCAGCCTTCCTCGTCGAACGGGTTCGGCGCGTTCAGGTAGCCGAGCATCGCGGTCTCCGAGCGGAGCCACAGTGTTCCGTCCACGATGCGGTGCTCGATGCCGTCGAAGTCGATCCACAGACCCTCGGCGTCGCGCGTGCGGGAGCGGGGACTCCCGAGCTCCGACGTGCCGAACTTCTGCAGCAGCTTCACGTGCGGCAGCACCTCGCGCACGCGCTCCGACGTGGACGCGGGCATCGCCTCCGAGCCCCACGCGACGATCTCCAGCGACGAAAGATCATGGTGATCGGGAGCATCGCTCAGGCAGAACAGCTTGAGGAACGTGGGCGACGTCGGCAGGACCTCCACCCGCGCCGACGCCACCAGCCGCGCGATCGCGTGCGGATCGCGGGTCTCCGGCAGCACGAG
>JAGQIB010000300.1:0-3397 GCA_020431545.1 Gemmatimonadota bacterium | reverse complement strand
CCGCGCGCGGAGATCCGCGAGCAGGGGATGCGGCTCGCCCTCCGGCTCGGGGCGTCGCTCGTGCGTCCAGTGCCCCGGCGATCCCTCGCGGCACAGGCACGACGCGTGCGCGTCGGCCAGCGCCGGTCGCGGATCCGGATCGCGCGGCGAGACCAGCGCGGCCACGCCCCCCGTCGACATCACGGCGAGGTACAGCGCGAGCGCGTCCGGTGTGCCGTCCGCCGCGATGCCCACGACCTTGCCCGGCTCGTAGCCGCACGTGGCGAGCTTGTCGATCCACGCGACCCGCCGCCGGTCCAGCTCCGCGCCCGAGATCGACTCACCCCGGAACACCACGCACTCTTCCGCGCCGCGCTCACGCAGCGAGCCGAGGAGTCGTTCGAGGCGTTCCCGGCGGGTCGTCACGGTCAGGAGATCCCTCCGAGGTACACGGTCTGCCCGGTGACGAAGTCGCTCTCGTCGCGCAGGAAGAAGTCCACCACGTTCGCGACGTCGCGGCTCTCGCCGAGTCGCTTCACCGCCTGCGATCCGATCAGCGCCTCGATCTTCTCGGGCGGCACGCTGCGAATCAGGTCCGTGGCGATCGGCGTGGGGCCGACGGCGTTCACGGTGACGTGGAACGGCGCGAACTCGCGCGCGAGCACCTCGGTGAGCGATTCGATCGCCGCCTTCGACGCCGCGTACGCCGCCTCGCCCTCCAGCTTCAGCGGCGTGGCGACCGTCGCGCAGTTCACGAGCCGACCCTTCTTGGCGCGCATCATCACCTTCGCCGCCTCGCGGCAGAACATGAAGGTCCCGAACACGTTCGTCTCGAACACCTTGCGCACCGTGGACAGCGGGGTGAGCACCGCGTGGTTCATGGAGGCGATGCCGGCGTTGTTCACCACGGCGTCCAGGCGGCCGAATTCCTTCGCCGTGTCGCGCACCATCTTCACGACCTCGGGCTCGTCCGCCACGTCCACGCACCAGTGCCGGTAGCGCTCGTGCTTCAGGTCGGACTCGCCGCGGCTGCAGCCCACCACCGTCCACCCGCGATCGAGGTAGTGGTGGCTCAGGTCCAGGCCGATACCCTTGCGCGTGCCGGTGATGATCATCACGCGGCCCTTGCCGCTCATGTCGCTCACGTCACGCTCCCGCGCCGCAACGGGTCACGATGAAGTCGGTCAGCGACCCCACCGTGCGGTACGGGCTGTTCCGCTCCGACATCGCCTTCTCGTCCGCGAGCACCACCGCGTGCCCGACCTCGTCGCTCACGCGTCCTTCGAGGTCCACGATCAGCGAGACGAGCGAGAGCGAGTCGAGCCCCTCCTCGCCGCCGTGCAGGGTCGTCGCCTCGTTCGGTGACTCGAGCTCGGGGTAGTTCAGTTCTTCGTTCAGATCGTGGACCGCGGATCGCACGATCTCGAGCATTCGCTCTCTCATGAGCGGTCTGTCGCCTCCTCGGGGTTGGCCGGGGTGCCGCGGCGGAGAATGACCTTCGCCGGGGTGCCCTGGATGATGACGTTCGGCGGATAGCGCCGGTTCACGAGACTGTTCGCCACGACGATCGTGTTGTCGCCGATCGAGGCGCCGTCCGCCACCACGGTGCCGGCGCCGAGCCACACGTTGCTGCCGATCTTCACGCCCTTGGAAGAGACCCCCTGGTCCTCGAACGGCACCGTGAGGTCGCCGTGCACGTAGTGGCTCGCGAGCACGGTGACGTTCGGGCCGAACAGGACGTGGTCGCCGATGTGCAGACCCTTCTCTCCGGACGACACGAAGCACCCGGTGGCGAAGCCCGTGTGGGCGCCGATCACGAGCGGCCCGTCCGTCGCCTTGATCTTCGTGAACGAGCTCACCGTGCAGCCGGGTCCGAACTTCAGGTTCGGCGAGAGCTCGACCTCGGCCCGGAAGCTGATCTTCGCGCCGTCGCGGACGTAGTACCACACCGCAACGAGCGGCGCGGGGACCAGGAAACGGCGGATGATGAGGCCGATCCGGCCCGGGGCCTTGGCCGGAACGTCGGCGGTGGCTTCCGCGCGGTTCGGGTCGCGCAGGAACACGATCGCGCCCGGAAACGTCGCGAGCAGTCCCATGGAGTGCGCCACGAGCGCGATGGCCACGGTGTCGCTCGCGGAGACGCCGATCAGCCCGTAGGTCACCAGCCGGAGTGCCTCGCCCACGCCCCAGCCGTCCAGCACCATGGAGCCCCGCTGCAGGAACAGGGCGACCGCGGCGATCGCGAGGAACGACAGGGGCTCGACCGGCACGTGCAACGCGCTGGCCGCGCCGAGCAGGAGCGCGAGCGGGAAGATGTTCTCGAACAGCGCGAGCAGCAGGTTCACGAACAGGAGCCGGGCGTGCCCGTCGTAGGCGGAGATCGCGTCGGCGAGCTTGCGCGCCGGTCGGCCGGCCTTCACTCGCGTCGCGACGGCGACGGCGGCCTCACGACCGGCCTTCGTGCCGCCGACCCCGAACAGGAAGAGCAGCACGCACGTGATCGCGAACAGGCCCAGGAAGGCCGGTTGCTCGTCGCGGGCGATGCCCTGGGTCACGAGCCAGGCGAGCCCGGCCCACGCGATGAGGATCGTGGCGAGCACGCCGATGATCCGCTCCGCCACGAGCGAGGCGACCACGAGGGACGGCCGGGTGCCGCCGCGCGCGACCCGCCAGCCGCGGTAGACGTCGCCGCCGAGGGTGGAGGGGAGCGCGTTCGATACGAAGCTCCCGGCGAACATGGCGGAGATCCACTCCCCGAGCGGCAGGTGGATGTCGAGCGGGGAGGAGACGTGCCGCCACTTCAGCGCCATCACGATCCGGTCGGCAATGGCGACGGCCAGGAGGCCGAGCACCGCCGGCGCCGTGAGCAGGCGCAGCGACGTCGCGACCTCGCCGAAGTCGGCGTGGCGCCAGATCAGCCAAACGAGGATCGCGAGGCCGAGGGCCCGCACCAGGTGCTTCAAGATTCCTCCGGAAGGGGTCGGCCGGGGGGAAGCGCCCCGGTCCGCTCTGGACATCGGCCCCCTTCGGAACGGCCCCGAGGGGAAATCCGGCGTGACGGGCCGGCGCCGGCTCCGTATCCTGCAAAGTCTGGCCGAGAACCGTCCAGCAGGATTTCGCCCCGGAGGGGTCGTTGAGCGAGCAGGTAAACGTCGAGCCCGAGGACGCGCTTCCCGAGATCACCCTGGAGGACCTCCCGGGGCCGATCCAGGCGGCTGCCCGCCGCGTGGGCTGGACCTCGCTCATGCCGGTCCAGGCCAAGGCCATTCCCTACGTGCGGGTCGGCCGCGACCTCATGGTCCAGTCCCGGACCGGGTCCGGGAAGACGGGGGCGTTCATCCTGCCGCTCCTGGAGCGGATCCGCCCCGAGGAGCGGGTCTGCCAGGCGCTCGTCCTCGTGCCCACCCGCGAGCTCGCC
>JAGQIB010000299.1 GCA_020431545.1 Gemmatimonadota bacterium | reverse complement strand
GCGGATGCGGTCGTGGGTCTCGCCCAATCCGTCGATCGACACCCGGATCGCGATCGGACCGTGCTTCGCCATCTCCGTCGCCTGGGCGACGATCTTGTCCGTGAGGACACCGTTCGTGGAGAACACGATCCGCGGCGAATCCAGGTGATCCCGCAGCACCGCGATGATCTCCGGCACGTCGTCGCGCATGAACGGTTCGCCGCCGGAGATGTTGATGTTCTTGAGACTCCGGGGCACACGCCGGTACCAGTCCGGCGGCAACTCGTGCCGATCCGGCTTGGACCAGATGTCGCACATCGTGCAGAACGTGTTGCATCGATGGTTGATCGCGAGAATGGCGTCCGTCGGCTGCAGTCGAGTCATGATCCTCCGTGGCTCACGCCGGGGCCTAGGCCCCGGCGCCCACCAGTTCCTTCAGCGCCGACGCCACGTACTCCGGCGCCCGCTCGTCCATTTCCGCGTACAGCGGCAACGACATCACCTCGCGACCGAGGCGCTCCGAATTCGGGAAGGCTCCCTCGCCGAGCCCGAGTCGCGCGTACGCCGGCTGCAGGTGCAGCGAGATCGGATAGTGCACGCCGACGCCGATCCCCCGCTCGGAGAGCAGCGGCAGGAGCGCCTCGCGCTCCGGCACGCGCACGACGTACAGGTGGTAGACGTGGCGCACGTTTCCGTAGGGGCGCAGCGGCTGCACGTCCGGCAGGTCCGCGAGCAGCTCGTCGTACCGCGCCGCAAAGCGGCGACGGCCTTCCGTCCAGGCGTCGAGATGCTTCAGCTTCGCGTCGAGGATCGCCGCCTGGAGACCGTCGAGACGGTACGCGAAACCCTCGACCTGGTGCTCGTACTTCGTCGTCCGGCCGTGATCCCGGAGAAGCGCGATCCGGTGGGCCAGGTCCGGATCCGACGTGACGATCCCACCGGCGTCGCCGTACGCACCCAGGTTCTTGCCGGGATAGAAGCTGAAGCACGCGACCCGTCCCATCGAGCCGACGCGACGTCCCTTGTACTCCGCGCCGTGCGCCTGCGCCGCGTCTTCCACCACCGGGATGCCGTGACGACCCGCGATCTCCAGGATCGGGTCCATGTCGGCCGGCTGTCCGTAGATGTGGACCGGCACGATCGCCTTGGTCCGCGGCGTGATCGCGGCCTCGAGCTGCGCCGGATCCAGGCATCCGTCCTCGAGCCGGCAGTCCACGAACTTCACGTTCGCTCCGGTCTGCGAGATCGCCTCCGCCGTCGCGATGAACGTCCACGGCGACGTGATGATCTCGTCGCCCGGCCCGATGTCCAGCGCGGCGAACGCGATGTGGAGCGCCGCGGTCCCGCTCGCCAGGCCGACGCAGTGGTCCGCCCCGCAGAACTTCGCGAAGTTCTCCTCGAACCGGGTCAGCGCCGGGCCGCCGATGAACGCCGTGCTCTCGAGGACCTCCGCCATCGCGGCGTCGATCTCCGGCTTGATCGTGTGGTACTGAGCCTTCAGGTCGTTGAACGGGACTTTCACTGCCCTGCCCCTCGCTTCGTGAGTTCACCGGTGGACCGGAGCGGCAACTGCTCGCCGTTCCGGCGAATCGACTCGCAAGCCTTCTCGATGACGTGCACCACCGCGAGTCCGGAGTGCCCGTCGGAGCGAGCACGCTCGCCTCGCTGGATGCAGTGGACGAAGTGCTGACACTCGTTCTTCAGCGGCTCGTTGTCGTCCAGTCGCGGCGTGTAGATGTCGCCGAACCGGTACGACAGCTGGAACTCGCCGAACGTGTCGTAGTGCGGCTGCACGGTCACGCCCTTGTCGTAGACCCGGATCTTCTCCGTGGTCGAGACGTCGTCGTACACGAGCATCTTCTTGCTGCCGACGACCGTGATCCGCCGGATCTTGTCCGGATTCAGCCAGGACACGTGGGTGTGGGCGATGATGTCGCCCGGATACGTGAGATGCAGGAACGCCACATCCTCGATGTCGGACTGGATGTACGCCTGGCCCTGGGCCGCGACCGTCTCCGGCTCCGAACCGAGAACGTAGTTCAGGATGGAGATGTCGTGAGGCGCCAGATCCCAGACGACGTTGATGTCCTCCTGGAACAGGCCGAGGTTCACGCGCGTGGTGCTGATGTAGTAGATGTGGCCGAGCTCGCCGGACGAGATCAGCTCCTTGATCTTGTTCACCGCCGCCGTGTACAGGAACGTGTGCCCCGCCATGAGCACGAGATCGCGATCCGTCGCGAGCTGGACCAGTTCCTGGGCCTCCGCGGTGCTCGCGGCCATCGGCTTCTCCACCAGGATGTGCTTGCCCGCCATGAGCCCCTTGCGCGCCAGCGGATGGTGCGTGGTCACGGGCGTCGCGATCATGATCGCGTCGATCTCCGGATCCTGGAAGACGTCGTCGGCCTGGGTGGTCGTGTGCACGCCCGGATACAGCTGCGCGATGTGACGGAGGCGTTCCAGGTTCAGGTCCACCGCGGTCTTCATCCGCACGCCCGGGAACTGGACGAAGTTCCGGATCAGGTTCGGACCCCAGTATCCGCAACCGATGACGGCGACTGTGATCAAGAGAAGGCTCCTTGGTGACGGGACGGGGTCAGTACGCGCCTTCGCCGGAGAACACGACGGGGATCGTACGGAAAAGGATCTCGAGATCGGTCTTCAGGGACCAGTGATCGATGTAGTACAGGTCCAGAAGGACCATCTCGTCGAACGGGACCGTCGACCGACCACTCACCTGCCAGAGACCGGTCAGTCCGGGTTTCGCTCGAAGCCGCTTCTTGTGCCACTCCTTGTAGTGATTCAGCTCGTAGAAGATCGGGGGACGCGGTCCCACGATGCTCATGTCGCCCTTGAGGACGTTCAGGAGCTGGGGAAGCTCGTCCAGGCTCGTCCGGCGAAGGATCGCGCCCACCGGAGTGATTCGCGGATCCTTCGTCATCTTGAAGACCTGGCTCTTGTCCTTCTTCTGGTCCTCGAAATCCAGCGGCTTCCCCGCGATGAAGTTCGTGGCGTACTCGCGATGGATCGAGTCGTCGGTCTCGAGCTTCATCGTGCGGAACTTGCACATCGTGAACTCGCGCCCGAACTGCCCCGCGCGGACCTGGCGGAACAGCACCGGCCCGGGCGAGAAGATCTTGATCAGGAGCGCGATGAACAGGAACAGGGGGAAGAACAGGAGCATCAGGAGCGAAGCGACGGACAGGTCGAACAGCCGCTTGATCAACAACCCCAGCTGCGGCGCACCTTCCGAACGGATGTCGTAGGTCGGTACGCCGTCGATCGTCTCGACCGCCGTATCCGCCACGATGAGGTGCAAGATGTCGCTCACGAGGCGAACGGGCAACCCCGCGCGCATGCAGCGCGACATCATGGCGAGAGTGCCCTCCTGCCCGAGACTCGGGATCGCCACGAACACCTGATCGGCCTGGAAGCTGCGGACGACCTCGGGAAGGGTGTCCACGACTCCGACCACCTTCACGTCGCCGACCGACGTCCCGACCTTTTCCTCGTCGTCGTCCACGAAGGCCACGACCTCGTAGTTCAGGGCGCCGTTCGTGCGGACGCGAGTCAGGAAGCGAGTGCCCTCCACGCCGGCCCCCACGATCACGATCCGCTGCCGACGCCTCGCACCGGCGATCCGACGCAACCACAGCGCCCGCAGCAGGAAGAACCGCCCGAGCAGCTCCAGGAGCAACGTGAACGCGAACGCGAACAGCAGCACGAGCCGCTTCTCGAAGAAGTAGTCCGTGCGGGTGAGGAATCCGAGCGCGAGCACCACCAGGCAGCCGAGACTCACGGCCTTGATCACGCCGGCCGCCTGGTCGAGCAGCGTCTCCATCACGCGGGGCCGATAGAGTCCGTTCACCCCGTGGATCACGATCCACAGCGGCAGCAGGAGCACGAGCGTCGAGAGGTGCTCGAGCCGCAGGAACTCGGGCGGGCCCTGGAAGAGCCCCGTGGAGAAGCGGACCCAGTGCCCCGCGAGGAACCCACCGAACAACGCGACGGCATCGAGCGCCATCGCGACGATCACGAGCTGCAACTCGGTCGGACGACCGCGAGGACGCGGCGTACGACCGTTCGGTGAGGACGATCCGTTGATCGGCTCCAGAGCGCTCACGACCTTCCGTCCGTTCGGGGGGATGCGGACGCAACCGCCTGTAATTCTACGGGATTGCGACGTTTTGATCCATGCCCTTCGAACCGTGGGGCGACGGCCCGCGGGCCCCTCTCGGCCCCTCTCCGGGCCGTCTCGGGCCCCGGCAGGGCCCGTTCTCGAGTCTGCCCCCTCATGCCCCCGCCCTCCGGGCCACGAGTCGCGGGGCCACCGGAGTCTCGACCGGCTCTCCGGCGGCTTCCGCCGCCGCCGCCTGGTCCTGTTCGAGCCGATCCGAGACGCCGAGCAGCGATCCGAGCAGAAAGAAGAACAGCACGTTCACGTACTCGAAGTAGCGCATCTCCAGCGCCATGGCGTTCACGAAGTACGCCATGAACGCCGCCATCACGCAGACCACGTACTCCCGCGACATCACCCCGCGCGCCGGCAGACTGCGGTAGGCCGACTGCGCGGCGCGGATCAGCAGGAAATAGATCAGCACGTACGGCGCGAGGCCCAGGATCCCCTGCTCGGCCAGCACCGTGATGAGGATGTTGTGCGAGACGGCCGCGTGCCCGGTACCCAGGTCGATGTGCCCGAAGATGGGAACGTCGCGGGGACGCCGGTACGGGATGATGGCCTCCTCCATGTTCATGAAGCCGACGCCGAAGAACGGGTGGTCGACGAACATCTCCAGGGCCTCGAGAGCGAGGCTCACCCGGTAGTGGATCGTGTTGAGCTGTCCGAGCCCACCCTTCTCGCGATCCTCCGAGGACAGGTTGCCCCAGTTCAGGAACACGCCGACCATGCCGGCGAGAATCACGCCGACCGCCATCGGCCGCATCCGTCGACTCCATCCCGCGACCACCAGCAGGGCGGCCAGGAATCCCACGTAGCAGGAGCGGGTCTGCGTGAAGAAGATCGTCGCGGGCGTCGTCACGATGAGAACGAGGCGGACGATGACCGGCGGGATCCCGCGCAGGTGCGACATGTAGTGCCACGCGGGAAAGAACCCCATGGTCATCACCGTGCCGAGCACGGCCGGTTGCAGGAAGATGCCGCGGACCCGGAAGCCGAGCCGGGTGAGACCGTGATCGCGCAGCGTCGGGTCGACGATGAACCGAGGCCACACGAGACCGTACCACTTCATCTTCTCGAAGATCCCCATGACCGCGAAGTAGATGCCGAGCACCGCGAGGAACCACAGCACGATGCGGATCTGCTCGATCCGGTTCACGACCGCGCGCGCGAAGTAGAAGAACATGAAGGGATAGATGTACCCACGCATGATGAGCAGCCAGCGCGGCTTCTGCCCGGACGTGATGATGGAGATGAACATGACCACCATGAAGACGATCATGGTCTTCTCGATCGGTCCGAGCTTCGGGACTCTACGGATGCCCAGCATGATCTGGATGAAGAACACGAGAAAGAGCAGCATCGACACGATCCGGGCCGGGTACAGGTCCGGGAATCCGGGCAATCGGATCCAGAAGCCGGTCTGGAAGAAGATCACGGTGACCAGGTAGAACAGGAAGCCCCAGGTGATGTCCTTGCGCAGGAGCAGGAACACCACGACGCCGACGTTGAACAGGCCGAGCGCCATGACCAGCATCGTCACGTCGAACATGGCGCCCATGTACACGCACATCCCGAGCATCAACACGATGAGAACGAAGCGCGTGAGCGGCGTCAGCTCGATCGAGGCCGGTCGGGTGGCGGGGTCCAGGCGTCCGAGGTCGAAGCTCACGCGGCGCTCCCTTCGTACAGGGTCACCTTCACGCCGGGGAACGACCAGCGCTGCTCCTCGGTGAGCGACTCCTCGAAGATCCGCCGGATCCGCTCCTCCGGCGCCACGTCCCACCAGCGCGAGAGGACGAGCCACACGCGCGGTGATCCGTCGCTCGCCTCGGCGACGTGGGCGCGAAGCTCGTCGTCCGTCCGCAGGAACCGCTTGTGGGCGTGCAGCAGACGCGCCGGTCCGTGCCCCCGATCCGCGTAGTACCAGCGGAAGGGTCGGAAGGAATAGATGACCACCACCGTATCGTCCGGCCGACCTTCCTCCAGGATCAGGCTCGCGGCCGCGCGACTGTCCTCCTTCGCGTAGGCCGGATCCCAGTAGTTCTGACCGAGCGAGACGAGCGCCAGCAGGAAGACGGCGCCGAGCGCGACGCGAGCCGTGCGCCCTCCTCTCTCCCACGCCGCCGCCAGCAGCGCGAGGAACACCGGGAACAGAACGACCAGGTAGCGCGGGTGGAACGTCTTGATCTCCCGGGACGCGAGGAAGATCGCGAGTGCCAGCGGGACGAGCGAGTAGGCCAGCACGAGCGTCAGTCGTCCGCGGGCCGCCGCGGCGCGGAGTCCCGCGATCACCGACATCGTGATCGCGAGTGCCCCCACGAGCAGCACCGGAAGGTACGGCATCAGCGCCTCGACGCTTCGATCGAGATGGAGGTCCCGCAGCGGCGGACCGAGAGAGTAGCCGAACGCGAAGGACCACGGCACGTACGGGATCTCCAGGGGCGAGAAGCCGGAATCCTCACGCAGCGGCATGCCCACCGGGGACGGCGCCTCGACGAACAGGCGTTCCCCTCCGATCCGCTGGTACCAGTCCACGAACCACGGCAGGAACACGAGGCCGGCGGCGCCCACCAGCAGGATCCAGCGTCCGAGCAGGCGTCGCCTCGTGGCCGCCACGACGACACTCAGTGCGATGACCAGGAAGACTGCGCTGAAGTTCGTGAGCAGACCGAGCGCGAGCAGCACGCCGAGCCCGAGCCACGTGCGACGGGTCGCGCGGTCGTCGAGAATCCGCAGGAACAGCACGAGCGCGGCGGTGATCCAGAGCATCGCCCAGGCGTAGCTGCGGATCTCCTGCGCGTACCACACGTGGAACGGCGCGACCGCTCCCGCCAGCATCGCCACCCGGCCGACCCGCTCACTCCGGAACAGATCCTCCGCGAACCTCCCGAACAGCGGAATCGTGGCCACCGCGGGGATGACGTAGAGGAGCCGCAGCCAGGACTCGCTCTGACCGAGCCGGGCCCAGCCGTGCAGAAGCAACGAGTTGAAGGGGCCGTGGATGTCGATCAGGAGCCCCCGCCAGAACTCCGCGCCCTGTGCCCAGGTGGCGAGCTGGAGGCTGATGAGCTCGTCGATCCACAGCGGCTGGTGGCCGAGACGGTAGAGACGCAAGGCCGTTCCGAGACCGAGGCAGCCGAGGAGCCAAACGAGTCGAGTGCGCTGCTCCGTCATGCGATTCCCGAAGATCAGAGGTGCCGATAGATGAAGTCCGGGATCGGAAACTCCCGGCGATTGAGGATGACGCCGAGGACGTTGCCTCCGATCTGACGAACGGTGTCCAGCGCGCGGCTCGCGATCTGCCGGTTCGTCCGCCCCGCCCGGAGGACGAGCACGACGCCGTCGGACCCGTGGATCGCGGCGCCCGACGAGAACGGCGAACCCACGAAGTCCGCGTCGACCAGGACGTAGTCATAGGAGGCGGCGAACTCCGCCTGGAACTCCCCCAGCGACTCGGAGATTCGTTCCGCCTCGGATCGATCGGCGCAACGGCCGAGCGGCACGACGTCGAGGTTCGGGAAACCGGACAGGTGCACGACGGAGACCGGGTCGGCCGTGCCCGAGACCCACTCCGCGAGTCCCGGAGAATCCGGCACGCCGAACAGCTGGTGCTGCGACGGGTGACGGGGGTTCCCGTCGACGAGAAGCACGCGCTCGCCCCGGCGGGAGAGCATCTCCGCGTACTGCGCGACCACGGTGGAACTGCCCTCTCCCCCGACCGCGCCGGTGAACGTCAGCACGCGGGTCGACGTCGCGCCGAGGGAAACCTCGATCTGCTTGCCCACCGCCTCGTAGTACGCGAGAACGTCGGGCGACGTGGCGGGCAACGTCAGCCGGGGACGCTCCACGTCCCGGGCCTCCGGACGCGGTTCGGGCGTCGGTTCGGGCCGCCAGGCATCCCCGTCCTGCTGCTTGCGCATCGCGTCGCGGATCTTGCTCATCGACCGCCTTCCGGTTCGAGCGTCACCCGGCGCACGAAACCGAAGTCGTGCGTCGAGCGAATCTGCTCCATGCGCCGGGAGACCTCTTCTTTCGACGAGTACTCACCGAGCAGGACGCGGTACCATAGACCCGACTCTCCGTTCACGGGCGAGACCCGAGCGATCTCCCCGGTCTGATCCTGCAGGTCGTGCGCGAGCGCGGCCGCCCGATCCTCCGTGCGGAACGAGGCCACCTGGATCGAGTAACGCTCCCCGGTCTCGTCGACCGACGAGGGCAGCGCGGCTTCCGGTTCCGCCGACTTCGGCGCATCGATCGCGAGCGGAGTCTCCTCGGCCGGCGGGGTCGACGTCGCCGCGCCGGTCGCGGCGCCGGTCGCCGCGGGCGAAACGTCGGACGCCGAGGAGCCTTCCGCCCCGGCCGGAACCGAGGTCGTCTCCCCGGCCGACGCTGCGGTCGGTTCCGACTTCGGCGGCTGCTCCAGCTCTCTCGTGGAGAAAAGGGTCCGCGCGCCGAGCGAAACGGTCGCCAGGGCGATGACGGCCAGCAGGCCGGCGGCCGCGGTGCGACGTTCCCGACCGAGACGTCCCCGCACGGGACGCAACCGCCGCGGGCCTCCCGACTCGCGAGTCGGGGTCGGCGGCACGGGCGGCGGCGCGGATTCGGCGACCGGCTCCACCACGCGAGGCGCGGGGAACGGCGCGACGTTGCTCGTGGTTTCCGTCTCCTCGACGGGCGCGCGCAGGGCTTCCACCGCCTCGGCCCTCGCCGGGCCGCCGGACGGCGAACGACGCGGCAGCGGACGGATCTCCGCGGACGAAGCGGGGCGCTCGGACGACGGCGGCGTGGGGGCCGGGAGCGGAGCGGGCACGATCTCCGCGGCCCGCGCCTCGGGCCGCTTCTCGAGCGGCGGCTCGGGAGCCGACGGGGCCGGGGCGGGATCGGTGCGCGCCACCCGGTGGCGACGTCGCGGCTCGCGCGTGATGCGTCCCGGGGAGCCCGGCATGACCGCCTGCGTGACTTCGCCGAGATCCTGATACGCCTCGTGGACGATCTGCTCGGTGATGCGCCGGGTCTCGCCGACGTACGCCGTGATGAGCGCGCGATCGGCCAGGATGTTGATGAGGCGCGGGATGCCGCCCGAGCAGCCGTGGATCTGATCCATGGCCCGCGGCTCGATGACGAGATCCTCGGGATCGCCCGCAATGCGGATCCGTCGCTCGATGTAGGCCTGGGTGTCCACTCGATCCAGCGGTCGGATCTCGTAGAACATCTCGATCCGCTGGGCCAGCGGACGCAACCGCTCGCGCGACAGGATCGACTTCAGCTCGGGCTGCCCCGACAGGATGATCTGGAGGAGCTTGCGGTCCTCCTCTTCCAGGTTCGAGAGCAGCCGGATCTGCTCGAGAGACTCTTCGGAGAGAAGGTGCGCCTCGTCGACCATCAGAATGCCCGGCACGTCCGAAGCGGCGAGTGCATCCCGGAGCGCGCGGCGGAGATCGGGAATCTCGTCGCCTTCGGGACGCACGCCGAAGCCGTCGAGGATGGCGCGGAAGAGATCCGCCGTGCGGAGCTCGGGCTGCGCCAGGAAGCAGACTCGTTCGGAGCGGCCCAGGCGTCGCAGCAGGGCGCGGAGCACCGTGGTCTTCCCCGCTCCGACCGGCCCGCTGATCGCGATGAAGCCCTTGCCCGACTCGATGCCGATCACGAGGTTCGCGAGCGCGGAATCATGCGACTCCCCGAGGAACAGGAAGTCCGGGTCGGGGACGAGCTCGAACGGCGGCCGCTGGAATCCGAAGAAGTCTTCGTACATGGTGCCCTTCTAGCGACGCGCCGCCGGCTTGAGTTCGGGAATCGAACCGAGGAGAGGAACGCCGAGGTTCAGCTCGACGTCGTCGGGCGTACGGAGCGTCTGATCGAGTCCTTCGAGCAGGAAGGCGAGCGCGAGCCCGAGAGACAGACCGAGCATCGCGGCGAAGAGCGCGAACAGGCTCTTCCGCTGCTGCACGAACGACACGCGGACGGTCGCCGGACTCAGCACCTTCGCGTTCACCATGCGCTGGTCCTCCGTCTCCGAGATCTGGGTATCCACCATCTTCGTGCCGACGAGCTCGTAGAGATCCGACGTGTTGCTGATCTCCCGCTCGATCTGGCGAAGCATCGGCGCGTACCGCGGGATGCGCTTCATCTCCTCGGAGAGATCCTGCACCGCGGTCTCCAGCGCGCCTTCCTGCGCCCGGAGCGACTCGATCTCGCCCTCGCGCGCCTTGATCTGCGTCTGGATCTCCCGGCGAAGATCTTCCTCGAGCAGCGCGATGAACGCTTCCGTCTGCTGGATCTTCGGATGCTCCGGGAGATACTTGCCGCGGAGCTCGGCGAGAATCGTGCGCTTGTCGATCAATTTCACGCGAAGTTCCTGGAAAGCCCGGTCGTCCTCGAACTCGAGGATCGGCAGGACGAGCTCGGGATCCTGGGCGAGCCGACGTTCGATCCCGTGCAGCTTCCGCTCCTCGGTCTCGCGCTTGACCCGGACCCGCAGGAGCTCCGTCCGGATGTCGTCCAGCGTGCCGAGGTTCAGCTTCTTCTGCCACTCCTCGTCGTAGACGCCGGACTCGATCTGGAGCTGTCCGAGCTCCGTGCGCAGGTCGAGCAGTCGATCCTTCAGGCCCGTCGTTCGATCCTGGAAGAAGCTTTCGAGCATCGGGTTCCGACGCACGGCGATCCGCTCGACGACGTACGCGTTCGCGACGGCGTCGGCCAGCATCCGCGCCGTGGCCGGATTCTCGTGCCGGAACCGGATCTGGATGACGTTCGACTGTTCCACCGGCTCGGCCTGCAGGTTCTTGTTGAGCCAGCCGCCGCTCGGCATGTGGAACTCCTCCCCCTCGTCCTCGGGGGGGAACAGCTCGGCCCGCTCCGCGGCGCCAAGCGGAGCGATCTCGCTCTCCACGTACTCGACGGCCCGGTCCATGACGGGATCCGAGCGCAGGATCTCGATCTCGGTGTTCATCTCCTCCTCGAGTCCCAGGTACGGCGACTTCTGCCGCTGGAACGACGAGCCCTCGGAGCGCCGGATCAGGACCTTCGCGGTCGCCTGGAACTCCGACGTGCTCTTGAGGCTCGCCGACACGCCCATGGCGAGCGTCGCGAGGAAGATCGCGAGGATCACCCACTTGCGACGGAAGATCATCGCGAGCACGTCGCGCGCCGAGAACTGACGTCCTTCGGACTTGGCCGGATTCGCTCCGCCTTGGGTCACCATCTCGTCACTCCACCAGCGACACGGGACGGCGCAGCGCGGAGCGCTCGTCGACGTGGATCGCGTCGTAGCTCTTGATGAACAGATCGGGGATGGGATACAGGCCCTGGAACACCTGGTGGACGAACTGCTCCATGTTCGCCACGAAGGTGCGGGGCACGAAGATCACGTCGTCCGGCTGCAGGACGACATCGGCGGCCAGGCTCTTGCCGTCCAGCACGCCGCGGATGTCGAGCCGGTATGCCTGCGCCGTGTTCTCGCTGCGACGACGCAGCAGCACGACCGTCGCGAGCGCGGCATCCTCGTTCATCGACCCCACCGTCGCGAGCGCCTGCGTGAGCGTCATGCGCTGCTGCAGATCCACCGGCCCCGGTCGGTTGACCATCCCGAAGACGTAGGCCCGTCGTTCGCCGAACGAGACGACGTTGATCGTGGTGGTGGGATCGCGCAGCAGCCGGCTGTAGTAGGCCTCGATGTCCGCCGCCACCTCGCGCGGCTCACGACCGAGCGCGCGAACGTCTCCGACGCCGGGCGCCGTGATCATCCCGTCGGGACGCACGGTGGTCGCGGTGCCG
The DNA here is from genome assembly GCA_020431545.1 of Gemmatimonadota bacterium. Classification (GTDB taxonomy): domain Bacteria; phylum ARS69; class ARS69; order ARS69; family ARS69; genus JAGQIB01. The sequence continues at coordinate 2,794 of JAGQIB010000299.1, read as the reverse complement.
AGCTCCGGGTAGAAGAGAACGTCGATCTGCAGCTTGTCGCCGCGCCGCAACCGGTAGGAGCTCTCCGGCGCGTACTCGAGCGGCAGCGGCTCCGTGTTCGGCTGCGCTTCCTCGGTCGCGAGGTCGCGCACGAGGACCCCTTCGTCCTTCTCGCGACCCTGGGTCTCCTCGGTCTGCGTCTTCTCGCGCTCCTCGATCAGGATGCGCAACGAATCCGGCAGATCGCCGAGTTCATCCTGCCCTTCCACGTAGTAGGGGCCGCCGCAGCCGCCGATCGAGAGGCCGGCCAGCATCGCGAGGCCGGCGAGCACCGCGAGGGCGACGGAGAAGGACGCACCCGGACCGCGCCCCGACCGGGCCCGACTCCGTGCGGAATCAGTCGCTGAGAAAAGGAAGCACTTCGGGATCAATACTTCCGCCCTTGCCTGCCGGACCGCTCCGGCCGGGTACCCTTCACGAAGTCCCGACAGGACGATTCACGAAGCCGCGAGGCCACGCGAACGCCGCCGGACCCAACCGACGCGACGGCCGAAGAATCGATGGAAGCGGGGGGATCGCGGGACGAGCCCGCGTGGAGCCAAAACTCCCTCGACGAACCTTATCCGGGCACCACGTGCCCCGAGCCCTCGCCGATCTCCTCGAACCTCGGATGTCTAGCCGGCTGTTTGCCCCAGGAGGATTCCGGGAGCAACTCGTATCAACGGGTCGATAGGCTTCCCTGGATCGGTGCTTCGAGGTCTGGCCCGAAGTCGAAAAAGCATACCAGACCCCTCGCGAGACGGTCAACCGAGCCGGGGCGACCGGAAATCGCCCAGGCGGTCGGCAAGCGCCGCTCCCAGCAAAGGAACCAGAATCTCGTGGTGCCCGGCGAGGTGAGCCCCGAAGCCCCCCTGCGCGGTGGGCCTCGAGACGACGTTCGTCAGGGGGCGATAGTGCCGGTTCATGTCCAGGTTGACGGCGGTGAAAGCCCCCACCCGGTGCCCGAGATTGCGGGCGACCGTCAGGGCCTTCAGGAACACCTCCGGCATCAGCACCGCCGACCCCACGTTCAGGACCACTCCCCCCTCCAGGGCCGCCACGCGGGCGGCCAGGATCCGGAAGTCCCGGAGCGAGGCGTCGCCGATGGAGGCTCCGGAGGCCCCGGGGTGCTGGTGCACGATGTCCGTCCCCAGCGCGACGTGCACCGTGGCCGGGATCCCCGCGTCCGCCGCGGCGGCGAGCAGCGAGACCTCCGCGTGGGGAGCCTTCTCCGCCACCAGGCGGGCGCCGAGCGTCTCCCCGAAGCCGGCTCCCTCGGTCCGGGCGATGTCCGCCGACTCGTTCAGGAACGCCGCGGTCTCCCGGGCCATCCCGAACGACCCGTCGGCGAGATTCTCCTCCACGATCTCCGAGGTCCGGCCGAACCGCGCGATCTCCACGTCGTGGATCGCGGCCGAACCGTTCATGCCCACCGCCGTGATCCACCCGCGACGGATCATCGGCGTCAGCACCGGCGTGACGCCCGTCTTGATCACGTGACCGCCGAGGAGGACCAGGACCTCGTGGCCGGCGCGGATCGATCGCTCCAGGCGATCGACCAGCGAGACGAGGTCCTTCGCGCCGAGGATGTCCGGCAGGCCCGCGACGAACTCCCCGATCGTCATGCCGGCCCGGGGCGCCTGGCCGAACTCCGATACGTCGACCTTGCTCTTGCGCTCCGCGAACGGGAGCGTCTTGACGCCCTCGAGCGAGAGCTCTTCGTGTCGGTCGCTCACTTCATCCCCCCGTTCATCCGCCGGTAACGCTCGGGTCCCCTTCCGTCGCCCGGACATAGGGCTCGCCGACCTTGTACCGCTTCAGCGACGCGCCGATCGATCCCACCAGGACCTTCGTCTTCATGAGCACGGGCATCCGACGTTCGTCGTCCGTGACCCAGATGGTGAGCTTCCCCTTGGCCGTGAAGATCCCTTCCTCGGCCATGACCGGCTCGATCACGAGGCAGTCGAACTTGCCGGCCGGAACCTCCACCGTCTCGCGACCGTGGACGATCACGCGAACCGGGTAGTTCTTGCGATTCGAGTGGCTGTCGATCGAAACGTCCCGACCGACCTCGAGGTCCATCGCGCGCACGTAGTAGAACGCCGACAGCTCGTCCTGCACCTGCGGGTGGATCGACACCGAGTCGCCCTCCTCGTACAGCGCGAAGTCGCGGCGCCGATCGAACTTCACGAGAACGTCCTTGTGGTAGCCGCCCTCGCGGAGCTTCTTCTCGAATCGCCACGGCAGGAGGCTCTCCGGATCGACGAAGGTCTGCGCTCGATCCCAGACCTTGTAGACCTTGGAGAACACGCCGTTGCTTCGCGCCTCCGTGCGGATGTCGAGGCATGGCTGGCCGGACACCTTGCGCAGGCCGACGACCTCCATCGTGGCGCCGCCCGCGTTGATGAAGCCGTAGTCGATCGAGAACTCGAGCTTCTCCCCCACGCCGAAGGGAAGCGTGCGCGGCAGATCGCGCGGTTCGGGCGGCGCCGCGAGCGCTTCGTCCGGGCCGAACGGCGCCGCCGCACCCGGCGCGGACAGATCGCGCGGCTCCAGCGTCGCGGGCGGGACGTCCCCCCAGGGAGTCGGCACGGGCTCGGATCGGCGGATGCTCTCGTTCGCCGAGGGCGCGGCCGCGACTCCGAGGATCACGAGCGCGAAGGGTGCGAGCAGCGCGCGCGTCAAGCTCGCGCCCCCGCGAGCTCTTCGTACAGATCCGCGACCCGACGGGCCAAGTGGTCCAGGCGGTACTCCTCCGCGCGCGCGCGCCCGGCCG
>JAGQIB010000298.1 GCA_020431545.1 Gemmatimonadota bacterium | reverse complement strand
GAACAGCCCGAGCGTGAGGATCGTGAGCGGCAGCGTGAGGATCAGGAGCACGGGACGTACGACCGCGTTCAGGAAGCCGAGCACCAGCGCGCCCGCCACGAGCGCGGCCGGCGACGACACGGTCACCCCGGGCAGGATCCAGGCGGTGAGGGCCAGCGCGAGCGAGCTCAGCGCCCAGTGAACGAGAAACGAGCGCATCAGGCGGCGTGGCGGTTGGCGGCCGCCGACTCGGGCGTCGAGCGATCGGATTTGCGCGGCGCGGCGAACGGACGTGCGTCGCGGGCGAGTTCGGCGAGAATCACGAAGCCTCCGATGATGACGGGAACATAGAGGGCGAGCGTGCGCCACCAAAGGGCGAAACCTGCGGCAGAGGCGGTTCCGAGCGCCCCCCCGAGATACGCCGTCGTCGCGCCCTCGGCCAGGCCGCTGGCCCCCGGCGTCGGCGCGAAGTACAGCGCGAGGACCAGCACGAGCAACGCGCCGACCATGTCGTCGAAGTGGCCCGCCGGACAGTACGCGCGGAAGACCACGATCGTGAACGCGAGCTTCGCGCCGTACACGAGCGCGGTCAGCGGAATCGTGGCCGCGGTGTGCCGCGGGTGCTCGCGAAACAGTTCGCGCGCGATCTCGAGCGAGTCGTGCAGGAACTTGCGCGTCTGGAGCACCGCGCGCTTGACGCCGCGCGAGGAGTCGATCGAGTCCTGGGTTGGCGCGAGCTGTCCCCACCGGAGGAGTGCCAGCAGCGCGATCGTGAGCAGACCGAGCGCCGTCACGGTGGCGGTCGTGGAGAGGCGCAGCCATCCGGGCAGCGCGTCGTGGAGTCCGATGCGCGCCACGAGTCCCGCCAGCGCGAGCACGGCGATCGACGCGAGGAAGTTGATCGTGCCGATGGCGACGCCCGCCCGCCACGGCAGTCCCGCCCGGTTCAGCACGTAGAGCTGCGCGGCGCCGCCCCCGGCCTGGCTCGGCGTGAGCCCGGCGAGGCACGTGTTCGCGAGACTCGCCCGGACGCAGTCCCGCAGCCGCACCCGCGGGGAGATGCGATGGGCGAGCACGTGCAGCCGGAGACCGGCCGCGAGGACGTCGATCACGGTGACCAGGAGCGCGACGACGAGCAGCGCAGGCTGCGCCGGACGCGCGGCCGCGAGGTCGAGCGCGCCCCCCCGCGACAGCACCCCGACCGCCGCCCCCACGATCGCGAGCGCGAGCGCCAGGATCAGCGCCGAGAGGAAACGTCGCGGTCCGAAGTCGAAGGTGCGGCCGGGACCGGACTCGATTTCCTGCGGGTTTTCCAAGCTCGCCTCCGTGGGCCTCGGACGCTAGCAGACCCTCGTGCTTCCGGCGACCTCGGGCGATCGGCCCCCCGCCGCCCCGTTCGTCCCCGCGGCCGCCCTTGACGCGCCGTCGCCCCCGCTCGAATCTCGTCGGATCCCGCCGCGAGTTCGTCGACCGAAGGCCGAACCTCGTGCGGCCAACCCCCGAATCGGGACCCGGATCCCGGCGGAGCCACCCATGCGCGTCCTGATCGTCCGGACCGACCGCATCGGGGACGTCGTGCTCGCGACGCCACTCATCCGCGCGCTCCGCAAGTCGTTTCCCGAGGCTCATTTGGCGGCACTCGTTCGACCATACTCCGAGCCCGCGCTCCGCGGGAACCCTCACCTCGATCAGATCCTGCTGGATGACACCGAGGGGCGACACGCGGGCTCCGGCGGCACCTGGCGTCTCGCGCGCGACCTCGCGTCTCACCGGTTCACGCACGCGCTGCTCCTGCTGCCCACGAAGCGGCTCGCGTACGCCCTGTTCCTCGCGGGGATCCCGCGCCGGGTCGGCGTGGGCCGACGTCTCTACCAGGTTCTCACGGGCATGTCCGCGGTGCGCCGGTTCCACGATCCGCTCCGCAGCGAGGCCGACTACTGCCTGGATCTCGGCCGACGGATCGGCGCGGCCGACGACGGCCTGGCCACCGAGGCGTTCCTCACGGACACCGAGCGTCGACTCGGTGAGGAGATCCTGAGCGCCGGCGGCATCGCACCCGGCGAACCAATCGTGGGCCTCCATCCGGGAAGCGGCGGCTCCGCACCGAACTGGCCGCCCGAGGCCTGGGCCCGCCTGGCGTCCGTGCTCGGGGACGACCCGGACGTCCGGGTCGTGTTGACCGGCGGCGAGTCCGAGCGCGCGCTCCTCCCCGCCTTCGAGGGACTGCGGTACGTGGACCTCGTGGGACGCCTCGACCTTCGCGGAACGATGGCGGTGATCGCGGCCTGCGACGTCTTCCTCTCCGCGTCCACCGGCACCATGCACCTGGCCGGTGCGCTCGGCGTGCCGACCGTGTCGCCGTTCTGCCCGCTGCCGGCGTGCCATCCCGATCTCTGGGGCCCCCACGGCAACGTTGCGCGGAATCTCCTGCCGCCACCCGGCGCGTGTGGCCGCGACTGTCCCGGCGATCCCAAGCGTTGCCGGTTCGAGGGGGGGCCCGGCGTCGAAGAGGCCATCGCCGCCGCCCGCGAGATCCTCCGGACCTTGCCCCCCACCCCTTGATCGCGGACGCGGGGCACCCGATCATCGGAGCGTCCCGGTATCCGCGGAGGAAGTTTCCATGTGTCGTTGGCTGGCGTACGGCGGCAACCCGGTCCCGCTCGAGGACCTCGTGTTCCTGCCGGAGCACTCGCTGATCCACCAGAGTCTCGAGGCTCACGCGAGCCCCACGATCACGAACGGCGACGGCTTCGGCGTGGGCTGGTACGACGAGCGCGGGCACGCCGCGCTCTACCGTTCCGTGCAGCCGGCCTGGAACGACGTGAACCTCCGCGAGGTCGCCTCGCACGTCCGCTCCCGCATGTTCCTCGCGCACGTGCGCGCCACCACCGGCACCGCAGTGCAGCAGACGAACTGCCATCCTTTCCGCTACGGGCGCTGGCTGTTCTGCCACAACGGCGAGATCCAGGCGCTCGAGCGCGTGAAGCGCGAGCTCATGCTCGCGGTGGATCCCGGACTCTTCCCGCGGATCGAGGGCACCACGGATTCGGAAATCATGTTCTACCTCGCGCTGTCGTTCGGGCTCGAGCGCGATCCGCTCGGCGCGATCCGGCGCATGGCAGGGCTCGTGGAGGAGGTCGGCGGCGCGCACGGTCTCTCGTGTCCGCTGCAGATGACGCTCGGGATCGCCGACGGCGAACGCATGCACGCGGTGCGCTACTCGAGCGTGCACGCCACGCGGACGCTGTTCGTGAGCCGGCCGGCGGAGCAGCTCCGCGTGCTCTACCCGCGCCTGACGTCGGTGTTCTCGAGCGAGGCGCGGGTAGTCGTGTCGGAGCCGCTCGCGAACCTGCCGGAGGCGTGGGAAGAGGTGCCGGAGTCCACGTTCCTCACGATCGAGAACGGCGCGATCACGTCGCAGCACTTCGAGCCGGAGTACTCGGGCCAGGGCGCGCGGCTCTAGCGATTCACGATTCCGACGACGGGGCGCGGCCTTCCGCCGCCGGGCCGAGGTAATCACGTCCGACCCAGAGCTCGGCACGCTGCACCACCACGCCGAGACGTTTCACCTCGATCTCCCGTGCGAGCGTGAACGACGCGAAGTGAGGCGACGCCTTGCGGATCACGTCGTCGCGGCCCTTGCCGGGGCGCGGGCGCACGACGCACACGGCGTTGCCGCCGCGGAACTCCGTGGGCGACGTCCAGTAGTCGAACGCGAGCCCCGCCTCCCCCACGACGTTGCCGCCCAGCACCGGCACCCACGGGTCGCGCCCCTCCCGGAGACCGCGCAGCCCGTGCGCGACGTGGGCCGCGATCTTGTGCGAAGTGGCGAAGTAGAACGTCGGCGGGCCTTCGTCGCGGAGCGCGCGCCCGACCTCGGAGGTCTGCTCGGCGATCTCGTGCCAGCCCGCCCAGTCGTCGTTCCAGGCCCACGGCACCCAGCGCGCGGCCGGCCAGAGCAGGAACACCGCGAGCGAGACCACGAGCAGCCGGCGCCCGACGCGGGCCGCCCGCGGGTACCGCGCTGCCGCCGACTCGACGTCCATCCACACGAGCGCCCCGAACGCGAGCGAGAGGTACGCCGGCATCAGCCAGTTCAGCTTCACGTAGGTCCACGGCGACTGGACGAGCATCACGAGCGGCAGCGGCAGCCCGAACCCGAGCACCCAGTACGCACGGACGTCGCGACGCGCGCGACGTGCCCACGCGGCCGCCGCCACTGCGAGCGCGCCGAGCACGATCGGCGTCAGCGCCAGGAACTGGCCCGCGAGAAACGTCGCGGCGCGGTCGAAGCGGGCCTCGCGCTCCACGTGACTCTCGGACTGGAACGCGAACGACGCCCACTCGTGCGTGCGGTTCCACTGGATCACGGGGGCGAAGCACGCGGCCGCGAGCAGCAGCGCGATCCAGGGGCCGGGGCGCAGGATCTGCCGGCGCAGCGCCGGATCCATCACGAGCACGATCACGCCCCCGACTCCGAGGAACACGGCCGTGTACTTGGAGAGCAGCGCACCGCCGGTCGCGAGCCCCACGAGCGCCCACCAGCCGAGCCCGCCGTCCCGCGCGCGCCAGAGCGAGTACAGCGCCGCGGTCCAGAAGAACAGCAGCGGCGCCTCGGTCATCGCGAGCGTGAGGCCCA
>JAGQIB010000297.1 GCA_020431545.1 Gemmatimonadota bacterium | reverse complement strand
GAAACGCGTCGGCTCGTGCTCGGGGTCGGGGCGCCGACGGCCGACCTGGACGGCGAGTCTCGTCTTGCCGACGCCGCCGGGCCCCGTCAGCGTGACGAGGCGCGAGCGGTCCAGACGCCGGGCGATCGTCTCGGTTTCTCGCGCCCGCCCCACGAACTCGTTCGACCACGTCGGGAGCGTCGCGACGCCGCTCGGATCGGTGGAGTGGGCGGCCGCGCCGAGCGACTCGGACACGCTCTCCAGGAGACGTCGCACCGATGCGATCGCCTCGGGACGTTCGCTCCGCTCCCGGCGAAGGCAGTGGGCGAGGAGCACGCTCACGCTTTCGGGCATCGCCGGGAGTCGACTCCAGTCCGGGGCGTGCGCTCGAGTCGCTCGGACGCGCTCCTCCGGCGTTCCCGGAAACGCGGGCTCCCCGACGACGCACTCGTAGGCGAGGCAGCCGAAGGCCCAGAGATCCGTTCGAGGGTCGACCGGACCACCGTCCAGTTGCTCGGGCGCCATGTAACCCGGGGTTCCCGTCCGCCGCTCCGTGTCCGTCGCGTGCGTACCTCCGGCTTCGTCGGCTCCGCGGGCGAGTCCAAAGTCCACGAGCGTCACGTGCCCTTCGTGCGACACCAGGACGTTGTCGGGCTTGAGGTCGCAGTGGACCAGCGAGCGTCGATGCAACGCTTCGAGTGCGCGCGCGATCTGGATCCAGAGAGGAAGGGCTTCGACGAGCTCGAGCGTGCGCTCCGTGAGCCGTTCGCGCAGCGTCGGATCGTCTACGAGCTCCATCGTGAGGAAATGCAGGCCATCCGCCTCCTCGAGCGTGTGCACGGCGGCGATGTTCGGATGCTCGACGGCCGCGAGGTGCGCGGCCTCCAGCGCGAAGCGACGCAGCCAGACCGGGTCGCCGGCGAGCCGGGCCGGCAACACCTTGAGCGCCACGGAACGGCCGAGCACTTCGCTCTCGGCTTCGTAGACGACCCCCATGCCGCCGCGGGCGATCTCGCGCCGAATCGGATAGCGACCGATCCGGTCCGGCACTGCGGCGGCGGCGGGCGAAGCGGGCAGCAGAAGGTCCGGGTGCGCGACGTGCACCGCGAGCAGGGACTCGATCTCGTCGCGCAGGGCGCCGTCGCCCCGGCACTCGACGTCCAGAAAGGCGGGCCACTCCGCAGGATCGAGATCGAGCGCCCGGTCGAGGAGATCGTCCACGCGCGGATCGCTCATGCGGCGCGCTCGGGGTCCACGAGCTCCCTCAGCAGACGGAGGCGGGCGACCCGCCAGTCCCGCTCGACGGTGCGGGACGTCACGCCGATCACCTCGGCTGCCTCCGCCGCGGTCAGCCCACCGAAATAGAGCAGCTCCACGACGTGCGCCTTGCGCGGATCCTCGGCGGCGAGACGGGACAGGGCCCGGTCCAGATCCAGCACGTCGAGACGCGGCTCCTGGCCCGCGATCTCGACCGAATCGAGGCGCACCCGATCCCATCCGCCGCCGCGCTTGTGGCGGCCGCGCGCGCGTGCGTGCTCGATCAGGATCTGTCGCATCGCCCGGGCGGCGACCGCGAAGAAGTGAGCGCGGTCCGAGACCGCGAGCGTGGACTGTCCCACGAGACGCAGATACGCCTCGTGCGCCAGGGCCGTGGCCTGGAGCGTGTGGTCCGGTCGCTCGCGGCGCAGGTGGCGCTGGCCGAGCGCCCGCAGTTCCTCGTAGACGAGCGGCAGCAACTCGTCGAACGCCGCGCGGTCGCCTTGCAGGAGGCGCCCGAAGATCTGCGTGGCCTGGCCGGGCGGGGGCATGAACCCGAAGGTACACCACCCGCGCGCCCGGCCGATACCCCGCCCGAGACGTCACCGGACGAGCGCGATCCGCACGACGTGACGGCTCTCCGGCCCGCGCACGCGAGCGAAGTACACTCCCGGAGAGACCGGGTGTCCGCGATCGTCGGTGGCATCCCACCGGGCGTCGTGGTTGCCTGCGGCGAGCGCTCCCGCGACGAGGGTACGGATCCGGCGTCCCCGCACGTCGAAGACGTCGACGGAAACCTCGCCGGCCCGCGCCGTGGCGAAGCGAATCGAGGTCTCCGACCGGAACGGGTTCGGGAACGCGCTCGGCGGCGTCGGCGCGACCCCGCTCTCCGGCGCGGCGACCTGACCCGATCCGACATGGAGCAAATAGTCCTCGGTTTCTCCGAGCGGGTAGGAGCCGAATCCGCCGGAACCCACGCTTCCGGTCCAGCCCGCGGGGTTCGGGAGCGGCACGTCGGTCAGCGTGAATCGCGCCCAGACGTAGCCGTTCGTCGCGCCGATCGCGATCGGCGCCAGTCCGGCGACGAGCTGCGAGAGAGGAACCGTTTGGCCGAACGTGGGCGGCACGGGAATGTTGGCGGCGGCGAGCTCGGGCGCCGGCGTGCCGCAGTTGGCATCCACTCCGCCCCAGGTGCCGTCCTGATTCCAATCGATGAGGATGCTCAGCCAGGCGTCGGTCGTGAGTTGATTGCGCACGAGAATGTCGAGGTCCGTGCCCCACTGCGCCGTGCCGCACGCCGGGCCGAGGTCGCCCGACGACGCCGAGCACGGGACCACGGCGGCGCCCTGGATCGTGTAGGCGGTGGGCGCGAGGAGGCCGTCGTCCGGGAACGGCGCACCGGGAACGAAGCACACGTCGGCGTCGTACGTAAACTAGATCACGAACGCGAGTCCGCCGTTGCCGGCGTACTCGTAGTCGAGG
>JAGQIB010000296.1 GCA_020431545.1 Gemmatimonadota bacterium | reverse complement strand
CGCAGCCACAGGTCGTAGTCCTCGGGGCCGTCGAAGTCGCGGTACCCGCCGAGCGCGAGGAGCGCGTCGCGCCGGATCATCGCCGTGGGATGCGGGATCGGCGACTCGACCCACAGGTCCGCCTCGATCTTTTCGTGCGTGACGAGCGAGTTCAACCAGGTCTCGTAGCGACGCAGGCGCGGGGAGATCGTGCCGCGAAAGGACACGCGGCACGACACGACGTCGGGCGGCAAGGCCGCGGCGAACCGCGCGACCTGACGTTCGAGTCGCTCGGGGGCGGCGATGTCGTCGGCGTCGAGGCGGGCGATCAGCGGCGCGTCCGACCAGGCCACGAGCTCGTTCAGGCTGGCGACGAGTCCGCGCGGCTCGCGGCGCCGCACCAGGAAGCGCGGATCCCCGGCCACCGCCCGGGCCACGCGCGCGGCGCCGTCGTCATTCGAACCGTCGTCGAGGAGGAGCGCGCGGAAGTCGCGGTGCGTCTGCGCCAGGAGCGACCGCACGGCGTCCTCGATCCACTCGCTCGCGTCGCGGAACGGCAGGAGAACGTCGACGGTCACTCGCGGGACCAGAGCGGCGTGGAGAGGTAGCGCTCCCCGAAGTCGTTCAGGATCGTCACGATCGTGCCGCGCGAGATCTCGCGCGCGGCGAGGCGTACGCCCTCGAGGTACGCGCCGCTCGACTGACCCGCGAACAGGCCGCGCCGCGCCAGGGCCCGCGAGTGCTCGCGCGCCGGTTCGCTCGCCACGTCGATCCAGCGGTCCACGACCGACGCGTCGAGGATCGCGGGCACGATGTCACCGGGGTGGCCGAGCGGCTTCAGACCTTCGATGCCGGGGAACACCTCGGGGCGCACCGCCAACACGAGGGTGTCGGCGCGGTGCTGCTTGAGGCGTCGGCCCACGCCGGTGATCGTGCCGCCGGTGCCCACGCCGGCCACGAAGCAGGTCACGTCGCCGCCGGTCTGCGCGAGGATCTCCTCCGCCGTTCCTTCGTGGTGCGCGAGCCAGTTCGAGTCGTTCGCGTACTGATCGCAGAGCCAGTATCTCTCCGGGAAATCCTCGGCGAGTCGATGCGCGTGACGCAACGCCTCGTCGTAGCCTTCGAGCGGATCCGTCTCCGTGAGCGTGGCCCCGTGCGCGAGGATGCGACGTTTCCGCTCCAGGCTCGCATTCCCCGGCACCACGAGCTCCACCGGCAGACCGAGTACTCCGCCGATCATGGCGTACGCGATGCCGGCGTTGCCGGACGAGGAATCGAGCACCGTGCGCCCACCGATCACTCCGCTCGCGAGTCCTTCCGCGAGCATGCGCAGCACGGGACGGTCCTTGATCGATCCGCCGGGATTGAAGTACTCGACCTTCGCCAGCACCCGCACGTGCGGAAACTCGTCCGCGAACACGTCGAGCGGCACGAGCGGCGTGTCGCCGATGAGACCGAGCACGGGATACCGGCGTACCAGATCGCGGATCGAGTCGGGCGCGGACATCAGAGACCGGGCTTTCGAATCCGGGCCGGCCGGCAGGTCACGACATCGTCTGCGCGGGACGAGCCCAGTTCTTGCCGAGCTCCCGGGCGCGGGCGACCTCGATGTCCGAGAGGCGCGAGGCGGAAGCCGCCTCGGCGAGCTCTTCGACCTGTTCGGCGCGACGGAAGCCCGGGATCGCGGTGACCACCGCGGGATGCGCCAGCACGAACTGCAGCGCGATGCGGGCGAGCGGCGCGTCCGTCGTGAACACGGAACGCAGCTCGGCCACGCGCTCCACGCGCGCCGCGATCTCCTCCGCGGTCAGCCGGCTGCGCCAGTCGTCGGCCGCGAACGTGGTGGCGCGCGTGTATCGACCCGACAGGAACCCGTACGCGAGCGGCGACGACGCGATGACGGACACCCCGCGGACGCGCGCGTCGTCCAGCAACTCGGGCGCCGCGCCGGAGTGCAGGAGGTTGTAGTGCACCTCGAGCACGTCGAGTCGATCGGTGGCGAGCAGACGTTGCCCCGCCTCGACGTCGTACGCGACGCTCGCGCCGCGCAGGTGGATCCTGCCCGCGGTCCGGAGCTCGTCCAGCACGTCGAGTGCCCGCGACGTCTCGTCGCCCGCCTCGGGCACGGCGTGCAGCAGGAACACGTCGATCACGTCGGTGTCCAGGCGCGTGCGCGATCGCTCGACGGCGGCGCGGAGATGATCCTCGGAGAGGTCCTTCAGCCAGCGCTCCTGTCCGTCCGGGACCCAGCCCGCCTTCGTGGCGAGCACGACCTGGCCGCGCCGCTTCGACGCGACCTCGCCCAGCAGCCGCTCCGCCCGGCCGAGTCCGTAGGTATCCGACGTGTCGAAGAAGTTGATGCCGAGGTCGAGGGCGCGCTCCAGCGCGCGACGCCCCTCGCTGGAGGGCACGTCTCCGTACCCCGTGGGCGCGCCTCCGAGCCGGAGCGAGCCGCCCAGCGCCCAGGTGCCGAGGCCGATCTCGGACACCCGGAGGTCCCCTCTGAGCTTGCGGTATTTCATGGCGGCACACGATAGCACGAACCCCGCCCCTCCGTCCGTGCCCCGAAACGCGCCGGCCGGTCGCTCGCCGGGCGTCCGGGGCCGCCGGAACCGCCCCGCCGGAAAGCGTGTTATACGTCTATCCCAAGCCTGAGGAGCGCGCGAATGCTGAATCGCCACGAGTTGCGCGAGTGGACCAAGACCATCCTGTGGTCGCTCGTCCTGTTCTTCGGACTCCGGGTCGCGGTCGTGGAGGCATACCACGTTCCGACCGGATCCATGGAGCCCACGATCGTCCCCGGCGATCGGGTGCTCGGCACGAAGTTCCACTACTGGCTGTTCGAGCCGGCGCGTGGGGACGTCGCCGTGTTCAAGACACCCGAGCGCGTGAAGGCGATGTCGGAGCATCCGTCCAAGCGACTCGTGAAGCGCATCGTGGCGATCGCGGGCGACACGGTCGAGGTTCGCGACGGCTCGCTGTTCGTGAACGGCGGGCGCGTCGAGGAGCCGTACCTGAAGGACCGACCCGCCTACCGCATGCCGGCCGTCGTCGTTCCCGAGGGAGACGTGTTCGTGCTCGGCGACAACCGGAACAACTCGCTCGACGGTCACGTGTGGGGCTTCGTGGAGAAGGACCAGCTCCTCGCCCGGGCGTGGGTCAAGTACTGGCCGCCCTGGCACGCCGGAACGCTCTGACCCGTGCGGCACCGGCTCCTCCCTCTCCTCCTCCTGCTCACGGGGGCGCTCGGCTGTTCGCCGGGCGCCCCCGAGGGCGCCCGGGACGTTCTCCTGGTGACGCTCGACACCACCCGCCCCGATCGCCTCGGCACCTACGGCAATCCGGACGCGCGCACCCCGATGCTGGATCGGCTCGCGCGCGAGGGGGCGCTCGTGGAGTTCGCCGTGGCCGACGTCCCGGTCACGCTGCCGAGCCACACCACTCTCATGACGGGGATCCCCGCCCTCGGCCACGGCGTCCGCTACAACGCGGACTACAAGGTTGCCGCGAGCGCGACGACCCTCGCCGAGGTCGTCGCGGAACGCGGCTGGGATACGGGGGCCGTGGTCTCCGCGCTCGTGCTCGACTCGGATTTCGGAA
>JAGQIB010000295.1 GCA_020431545.1 Gemmatimonadota bacterium | reverse complement strand
GATCCCGAGACGTTGCGCACGGGCGCGGTCTCGTTCCTCCGGGACCTCGAGTCCATCCCGGATCGGCGCCCGAACGTGAAGCGTGTGTTCATGATCTCCGGCGATCAGCACTGCTTCTCGGAAACGGTGCCGATCCTCCGCAACGAGCGCGACGATCTCCGCGGCGTCGTCTACGTCACGCTCGGGACGGCCGGCGGGTGGATCCATCGCGGGTTCGGATTCCCGGATCTGTCGCTGGTTCCTCCGGGAACCCTCGTCCACGCGTTCCAGGACCTCTGGGGCTCCGTCCGCTTCGAGGTGGGGACGGATCAGGTGTCGATGTTCGTCCAGGAGGCGTACACCGACAGCCTGATCTACGAGAACTCCTGGCCGCTGCTCGATCCGGCGACGAACGGTTCGGTCGACGCAACGGTGGCGACGTCGACCGGCGCCTCTCTCCGCGCCTGGCCGAACCCCTCCGGCCGCGGCCCCGTCCAGGTGGAGTTCCGGCCCGCCGCCCCCCATGCGCTCGAGCCCGTCACCGACCTCGCGATCTACGACGTGGCCGGACGGCTCGTCCGCCGGCTGATCGTGACCGAGTGGTCGGCCGGGGCCCACCGCTGCGTCTGGGACGGCACCGACGAGGAGGGGCACCCGGCCGCGGCCGGAACGTATCTCGCGCGCGCCCGTCAGGCGAGCGGCGCCGGGGCGACGACACGCGTGGTGCTCACGCCGTAGGTCAGCGCACCAGCACGACCTTTCGCCTCGCCGTTTCCGCCCCCGTGCTCACGTCGCAGAAGTAGACGCCTCCCGGCGCGCGGATACCGGCGTCCGTGCGTCCGTCCCAGGTGAGCGTGTGAATCCCGGCCGCGAGCTGCTCGGTCGTGGCGCGGACTCGCGTACCGCGAACGTCGTACACGGTCAATCGCACCCGCCCCGCTTCCCGCAGGCTCAACGCCACGGACGTCTCCCGCGAGAACGGGTTCGGAGCCGGCGCCCCCACGTCGAGGCGCGCGGGCCACGCCACGTCTTCCACGCCGTTCGCCGTGGCGACCGTGATCCGGATCTCGTGCACGAAGGTCTCGCAGCCGGACACCACGAACTCGTCCACGAGGTTCGGCCCGGCCTGCACCGTGAGCGTCTGGTAGTTCGGCGACGTCGCGTTCGCGGTGGAGTCGATCACCACCCCGTTCTCGTACACGAAGGCCCGGGTGCACCCGGGGGCGCAGAACGGCTCGACGTCGACCGCCACCGAGAGGATGAGCCCCGGCACGTCCGTGAGGTCCACGACGAGTCGGCCGAGCATCGACACCGCGTTCGGGATGGGCTCGAACACACAGATGCCGGGGCAGGCGTCGGAGGCGTTCGTGGGCACGAACTTGAGATCCAGTCCCGCGTCGGTCCAGATCTCGTTGCACTGGAGACCGAACGGAATCGTGGTCTCGTTCGGGTCGATCACGATCTGGGCCGACGCGCGGCCCGCGACGAGCAACAGGATGAAGGCGGCGGCCACGGCCGAGACCCGCCCGAAGTTCTTGAACATGGATTCCTCCGTCGGTTCCCGGGGCGGCGATTCCCCTCACGTGCGTTGTCGCGGAAAACCGTCCCCGGATCGGACACGAAATGTCCGATCCGGCGTGCGATTCCCGCGTCTCCGGGTGGGGGCGCGTTTACCCCGGCCGGGGCATTCGCTACGATTCCCCCATGGAACGCGACGTGACGGGGGCCCTCCGGGCCCTGGCGGCGGGAGATGCCTCCGCGCTCGAGCGGGTCGTGGAGGTCCTGTACGGTGACCTCAAGGGGATCGCCCGGGGCCGCCTCCTCGCCGAGCGGCGGGACCACACGCTGGGGGCCACCGCCCTCGTGAACGAGGCGTACCTGCGCTTGGTCCGGCAGGACCGGATCGACGCGGAGAGCCGCACCCGCTTCTTCGCGGTCGCGGCCGCCACGATGCGTCGTGTGCTCGTGGATCACGCCCGGGCGCGCAAGGCGTCGAAGCGTGGTGGCGAATGGGAGCGCTTGCCGCTCGAGGACGTGGAATCGTGGCTCACGGAACGCGAGGCCGACGAACTGCTGGCGCTGGAGGACGCGCTGTCTCGACTCGCCCGGGAGAACCCGCGCGCGGCCGAGGTCGTGGAGATGCGGTTCTTCTCCGGGATGTCCGTGGAGGAGATCGCGGCCCTGCGCGACGTGTCGACCAAGACCGTGCAGCGGGACTGGGTGCTCGCGCGCGCGTGGCTCCGGAAGGAAGTCGCCGGAGCGCTCGAAATGCCCGGCGAGTGAGTCTCCGTTGACGGCGACCCGGTGGCAGCAACTGGAGGACCTCTTCTTTCGCGCGCTCGAACTGCCGGAAGAAGACCGGAATCGCTTTCTCGAAAGGGAGTGCGCGGACACGGCGCTCCGGGAGGAAGTGCGCGCCACGCTCACCGCCGCCTCGGACGAGCGCGCGCTCACGGTCGAGGGCTCGCTGCTTCGCTCGGAACGACTCGCCGAGATCGCCGACCACCCGATCGCCGTGAGCGGACAGGACGTCGGCCCGTGGCGACTCGTGCATCTGCTCGGTCGCGGCGGCATGGGCGAGGTGTGGCTCGCCGAGCGCCGGAACGCGGGCTTCGAGCAGTGGGGTGCGCTCAAGCTCATGCGCGCCGGGTGGCGCGCGGCTGCGCTCGTGGAACGTTTCGAGCGCGAGCGGCAGCTTCTCGCCCGCCTGACCCACCCGAACATCGCCGGCCTGCTGGACGGCGGGATCACGGCCGACGGCGTGCCGTTCCTCGTGATGCAGTACGTCGACGGCACGCCGATCGATCGATGGTGCGAGGAGTCCTCCCTCTCGAATCGCGAGCGGCTCCGCCTGTTCCGCACGCTGTGCGACGTGGTCCAGTACGCGCA
>JAGQIB010000294.1 GCA_020431545.1 Gemmatimonadota bacterium | reverse complement strand
GGCGCCGGCGACACGTTCGCGGGCGGCTTCGTCGGCCGTCTCGCGGAGACCGGGGATCTGTCGTTCGAAGGCATGCATCGCGCGCTGCTCGCCGGAACCGTCGCGGCGTCGTTCAACGTCGAGGCGTTCTCGGCGGCCCGTCTCCGCGACCTCCGCCGCGAGGAGCTCGACGCCCGGGGCCGCCGGCTCGAGAAGATCGCCGGCTGGACCTGGAACGGCGGCCTGGTGCCGCAGCGCTAGCCCGCGGGAGGGGCGGTGGCGCCGCCACCCTGTCCCGGTCCGTTGCCCGGATTCGAACAGGCCAAGCTCTCAGATAGGCCAAAGATAGCTCATAGCCGATTGTGTATCACCGGCGGGTTCTGCTAGGATCGCGAGCACGCCTTCAGCAGAGCATCTGGGGCCTGAGGTCCGCTTGCGGGCCATTCTCTCTCGGAAGGGGGGACGGATGGAGCGTCCGTCGACTCGGTATTCTGTCGCTCAGCGTCACATCGTGAAGCTCAGAGACGTGAATTCCTGCGAGATCCAGTCGGATCCCGACGGGACCATCACGGCGGTGCACGTCACCGCGCGATCCGGCCGGTCCCCCAAGCAGATTGCCCGCGACATCGAGGCCATCCTGGCCGCGGAGGAGGGCGTCGCGATCGACCACCGCAAGATCTCCATCGCCCAGTACGGTGAAACGGAGCTCGCCCCCGCTCAGGGCATGGGCCGCGTTTCACTGTCCGGGGTCAGCCTCCACCACGCGCCCGCCGGGCTCGAGGTCGAGGTCGTCCTTTCCGCCCGGGGCCTGCAGGCCACGGGCCGCGCGGCCGGCCCCGGCACCCGCTGGGAGGTGCGCCGCACGGTCGCCCAGGCCACGCTGGACGCGATCGCCAAGCTCGTGGACGGCGAGCCCAGCTTCTCCCTCGGCGAGGTCGAGGAGAAGGAGCTCGGCGACAAGCGGGTCATCCTCGTTTGCGTGAATCGAAGCCTGGGCCGCTCCGAGAGTCACCTGATCGGATGCTGCCAGGTCGGTTTCGACCCCACCCAGGCTCCGGTGTTCGCCGTCCTGGACGCTCTGAATCGATTCCTCGGTACACTCAACCCGCGCGAACCCGTAGAATACGAAATCGGTCCCGCGCCCTCGCTTCGAGGGTGATCCCGGAGGTTTTTGAAGCACGAGCGGACTCCCGAGCGTAGCGGTTTGCCGTCCGCAGAGCGGTGCGGACGAGACCCGAAAGAAGGGAGACTTTCGCCAACATGATTACGATCTGGACCGCAGTCATCGGCGCCATCCTCGCCGGCGCGAACTGGGGCGGCCGTAACGACTGGTAGTTCTCAGTTGAACGGGTAGTGAACAGATCGGGATCGGGACCACGAGCAGAGAGACCCCCGCCTCAGCGAAGGCGGGGGTTCTGTCTTTCTAGCCCGTGAACAACCGCCAGACCTGCGCGACCACGAAGCACACCGCGAAGCCCATGGCCACCGGGAACAGCGTCGCGAGCGCCGTCCACTTCGCGCTGCCGGTCTCCTTGTAGATCGTGTAGATCGTGGTCGAGCACGGGTTGTGGATCAGGCTGAACAGCATGAGGTTGATGCCCGTGAGCAGCGTCCAGCCGCCGCCGCGCACGAGCAGATCGCCGAGCGCCGCGTTCGAGTCGAGTTCGAACATCACGCCCGCGCCGTCGCCCACGCCGTGCACGCCGGCCACGAGTACGGTCAGCATCAGCACCGTGGGGATCACGATCTCGTTCGCGGGAATCGCCACGACGTAGGCGAGCAGGATCACTCCGTTCAGACCGAGCAGCAGCCCGAACGGGTTCATCCAGTCGATGAGGTGCTCGGCGATCGACACGCCGCCGATCGTGACGTTCGCGGACAGCCAGATCGCCGCGCCGGCCGGAGCCGCGAACACCACGGCGCGCCAGAGCACGATCAGCGTGCGGTCGATGAGCGAGGAGTACAGGGTCTGCAGGACTCGTGGCGGCCGATAGGGCGGAAGCTCCAGGCTGAACGACGACGGCTCGCCGCGCAGGACGGTGCGCGACAGAGTCCACGAGGAGAGGAACGTGAGCGCCACTCCGAGCAGCGCGACGCCCACGACGGAGAGCGCCGAGACCGCGCCGGCCAGAGCGGCGGGCGCCGCGCCGCCGATGAAGATCGTCGCGATCAGGATCTGGGTCGGCCAGCGCCCGTTGCAGAGCGCGAAGTTGTTCGTGAGGATCGCGATGAGTCGCTCGCGCGGACTGTCGATCACGCGCGTCGCCACTACTCCGGCGGCGTTGCAGCCCCAGCCCATGGCCATGGTGAGGGCCTGCTTGCCGTGCGCGCCGGCGCGGCGGAACAGGCCATCCAGGTTGAACGATACCCGGGCGAGGTACCCGAGATCCTCCAGCAGCGTGAACAGCGGGAAGAAGATGGCCATGGGTGGGAGCATCACGCTCACGACCCAGGCGGCCGCGAGGTAGATGCCGTCGATGAGGAGTCCGCTCAACCACCACGGGAACCCCGCGGAGTTCGCGAGGCCGAGCAGGAAAGGATGGCCTTTCTCGATGAGCACGCGCGCCAGCATCTGCGAGGGAACGTTCGCACCGGTGATCGTGAGGTAGAACACCGCCGTCAGCAGGAGCGCCATGATCGGGAACCCGGTCCACCGGCTGGTGACGAGGCGATCGATCTTCTGCTCCAGGGTCACTGCGCGGTAGCGATCCGTCCGGGAGACGGCGATGTCGGCGATGCGGGCCGCATCCGTGTAGATCGCCTCGGTCACACGGTCCGCGAAGTCCGCGCCGAGGTTCCAGCGCAGGCGGCTCGCGAGGTCGAGGATCGCGTGATGGTCGTCGGCGCGGCTCACGACGCGATTCCTTGCGCGGGGGAAGACGTCGGCTCGTCGATCGACGTCGACGACCGGGCGAGATCGGCGAGCTCGCCGGACTCGACGGCCCGGGCGAGTCGCTCGTCGCCGTCCAGCAGTCGGAGCGCGACCCAGCGCGCGTTCGGCAGGTTCGGGTAGTCCCGCTGGATGGCGCCGGCGAGCTCCTCGACGGCTCGTTGCAGCACGCGGTTCCCTCCCTCGATGCGCCGCGGCCGGGTAGACGTCTCGCCGGCCGCCATCTCGGCGATGCGCGCGAGGAGTTCGTCGAGCCCCCGTCGACTGCGCGCCGCGGTGGGAACCACCGGCACGCCGAGCTCGCGGGCGAGGGCGCGCTCGTCCACCTGGAGTCCCGCCCGCTCGGCCTCGTCGATCAGGTTCACGCACACGATCGCGCGTTCCGTGATCTCGAGCACCTGCAGCACGAGATTGAGGTTGCGCTCCAGCTGCGTCGCGTCGGCCACGACCACGGTGACGTCCGGGCGACCGAACAGGATGAAGTCGCGGGCGATCTCCTCGTCGGTGCTCGTGGAGAGCAGCGAGTAGGTGCCCGGCAGGTCCACGAGCTTGTAGCGCGCGTCCCGGTAGGAGAACCCGCCCTCGGCGCGCGCGACCGTCTTGCCGGGCCAGTTGCCCGTGTGCTGGCGGAGTCCGGTGAGCGCGTTGAAGACGGTGCTCTTTCCCACGTTGGGCAGGCCGACGATGCCCATTGTCAGCGC
>JAGQIB010000293.1 GCA_020431545.1 Gemmatimonadota bacterium | reverse complement strand
GTCGCAGTAGATGTTGCCGAGGCCCGCGATCGCGGACTGGCCGAGGATCGGCGCCTTGAGCTGGCGGGGACGCCTCAGGAGGATGCGCAACTCGGGCCGACTCACCTCGAGGGCATCGGGCCCGAGGCCGCCGGGACGCGCCCCGTTGCGGGCGCCGGAATCGGGGCCGGTCACCGCCACGCCACCGCGATCTTCTCCCATCGGATCCAGCCAGACGCCGCCGAAGCGTCGCGGGTCGCGGAGGCGGATCTCGCGCGGGCCCGCCGACGTGGCCAGCCGGACCACGAAGTGCGTGTGGTCCTCCCGGGGAGCGCCGGGGAGCGCCACCGTGAGCTGGCCGCTCATGCCGAGGTGCACGAGCACCCGGCCGGGCGGATCGCACTCGATCTCGAGGCGCTTTCCGTGCCGCGTGACGGCGCGGACCCGCCGTCCCGCGAGCGCCGCGGCCGCGTCGGGCCGTGCGCTCCGCACGTAGTCGGTGCGCCCCACGACGACCTCGAGGATCTCGGCCTGGGCACCGAGCGCGCGGGACAGTCCGCGCGCGATCGTCTCTACTTCGGGCAGTTCCGGCATGGGCCGGATCGTAGCACGGGGGCGGGAGCCTCTCCGGGGATTCGCGAGCCGCCGGGAGATGGTTGGACAGGGCGGTTGGAGGCGTTCCGATGCGCCGAGAGCGGCTCGGGATTGACGCGCTCGGGGCGCATGGTACGGTTCTCCGATGCGCTCTCTGTGGATTGCCGCGTGCGCGGCCGTGACGCTGGCCGGTTGCGCGAAGGAAGCTCCGTCCGGGCGGGGGGCCGCGGAGGGACCGAACCTCCTGCTCGTCTCGCTGGACACCGTACGCGCCGACGCCCTCGGCACGTTCGGGAACCCGCGCGCGCTCACGCCGCACCTCGATCGGCTCGCGCGGTCCGGGGTCACGTTCTCGAACGCGATCGCGCAGGCGGCGTCCACACTTCCGTCCCATCGATCCATGTTCCGCTCCCGGGTCGCGTCCCGGTCCACGGGCGACGAGCCGATGCTGGCCGAGATCCTCCGGGGCGCGGGGTGGCACACGGTCGCGTTCACGGGCGGCGGCAATCTCTCTGGCGAGCTCGGATTCGCCGTGGGTTTCGATCAGTGGGAAGAGGCGGACGGCGGGTTCGACTGGGCGTTGCCGCGGTTCGCGGCCTGGCTGGACGCGCGCGAACCCGGGCCGTTCTTCGCCTTCCTGCATACCTACGACGCCCACCTCCCGTACGACCCGCCGCCGCCGTGGGCGCAGCGACTCGACCCCGACTACCAGGGCTGGGTGACGGGGGCGGAGACGCGGCCGCTGTGCCGCACGCTGCGGGAGCTGCCGGTCGAGGAGGAGTGGTCCGGGCGCACGGATCTCTCGGCCCGCGATCGCGCGCACGTGCGCGCGCTGTACGACGCGGGGGTCGCGGCGCTGGACTCGAACGTCGCCCGGCTGGTGCGCGATCTCGAATCTCGCGGGTTGTTCGACGATCTCGTGATCGCGGTGATGTCGGATCACGGCGAGGAGTTCTGGGATCATGGATCGGTGATCCACTCGCACACCGTGTACCAGGAGCTCGTGCACGTTCCGTTGATCGTGGTGTCCCCGGAGGACCGCGGTCACGGCGTACGCGGCGGCGTGGTCCGCAACCTGGACATCGCGCCGACCTTGCTGGACGCCGCGGGCCTCGACGCGGCGCCGTCGCACGAGGGGACGAGCCTCCGCGGAGTTCTCCGCGGGGCGGCGGATCGGAATCGTCCGGCCGTGTCCGAGATGCGTCAGGCGAAGTCGTTGATCGACTGGCCGTGGAAGCTGATCGCGCGGCGGGAGGGCGGCGAGCTGTACCACCTCGCCGACGACCCCGGGGAGCGTCGGAACCTCGCGCGCGAGCTCGAGCCCTTGGCGGTCCGACTCGGCGTGGCACTCGGCGATGCGGTGGCCTCCGGCGACGTGCGCGAGCTCAGTGGCGAGGACATGAGTCCGGAGCTCATCGAGCGCCTGAAGGCGCTCGGCTATCTGGAGTAGGAGCGGCCGCGGGCGCGACCGCTCCCTTTCACCGGTACATCAGACGCACTGGTCCACGGTGTTCGGGCAGTTCGGACCCTGACTCGGGCACTCCGTGTAGACACAGGAATCCCCGGTCGGTGGGCACTGCGGCGTGTAGTAGGTACAGAGATCCACGCTCGCGATCGGCGCGGTCTTGCCTCCGCGAACGTCCGCAGCGGCCGCGTTCAGCGCACGCACCGTGTCCCGGCGCAGGGCCAGCCGGCGGTTCTTCTCCATCGAGTTCTCCCTTCGGTGATTGTCGAGCCGCGCAACCCGGTGTCACGCGGCCGAAGGGGTCCTGGTGCAAGGCGAAGGCCACGACCGGCTCGGGGCGGTAAGGTGTTGCCGGGAAAGCGCTTGCGCGCCCGCCGGCCCCGGTCAGGGGGGCAGCCTCCCGCCGCAGGCGAGGCAATCCCGTGCGGGCTGGGAATCAACGATCGATCCGCCACTCGGGAAGCCGCGCGAAGAAGTCTCGCGCGTCCGGCTCGACCTGGACGTCGGCCCGGCACCCGTAGACGTCGTCTACGGTGATCAGCCACAGCAGCGGGCGATCCGCGGCGAGGAGCCGCTGCACGTCCTGCCAGAGGGGGAGTGCCTCCTCCCGGGTGCGGGCTGCTTCCGCGGCGTCGAGGGCGGCGTCGACCCCGGGGCTCGAGTAGCTCGTCACGTTGAAATCGTGCTCGATCGAACGGGAGTGGAAGAGCCGATCGAGTCGTGGGCGCGCGGGCGAGCCCTGGCCGAGCAGGAACGCGTCCGGGTACTCGCGCCGGAGCACGGTCTGGATCAGCGTGTTGTACTCGAACAGCTGGGGTTCGGCGCGCACCCCCAGGCGCGCCCACGCGCTCTGGAGGAGGACCGCGAGATCCCGGCGAAGCTGGCTTTCGGAGTTCGTGAGCAGCTCGAAGGAGAACGGCTCCCCCTCCCGATCGAGCCACCCGTCGCCATCCGAGTCGGACCAGCCGGCGTCGGCGAGCAGACGTTGTGCGGCCTCGAGATCCTGGTGCGGACGGGCGAGATCGGCGGCGAAGGCCCAGTGGTGGTCGCCTAGCGGTCCCACGAACGGGCGGGCGGCGTCCGCGTCGAGGACCCGGCAGATCTCCTCGCGATCCAGGGCCAGCGAGAGCGCCTCGCGAACGCGAGCGTCCTGGAACCGAGGGTTCCGCAGGTTCCACCCGACGTACTGATAGGACTCGCTGGGCACGCGGTAGAAGCGGAGATCCACGTTCTGCGCGAGACGCGTTCGGTCCTCGCGCGGCACCTTGCGCACGACGTCGAGGTCCCCGCGCTGGAGCATCACGATCTGGGTCGTGAGCTCGGGGATCACCTGGAAGCGAAGGCGGTCGAATCGCGGCGGAGTGCGGAAGTGATCGCGCACCGCGACGAGCTCCACGAAGTCGTCGTCGGCCGCGCGGGAGAACCGGAAGGGTCCGCTCCCGATCGGCGCGCGGGCGTACTCGCTCGACGCCAGCGACTCCCGCGGCACGGACTCCAGGAGATGGGCCGGGAGCACCGATCCGGAACGGGCGTCCACGAAGCGATACGGCGTCGCCTGCGAGAACGCGAATACCACGGTCGAGTCGTCGGGCGCGACCACGGACTCGATCGACTCGCGGTTGCCGCGACGCGTGCTTCCCGTGGCCTCGTCCGCGATCAGCTCGTGCGTGAACACGACGTCGCGCGACGTCACCGGCTGCCCGTCGTGCCAGCGCGCCGCCGTGTCGAGGTGGAACGTCACGACGCGCCCGTCGTCCGATTCCTCCCAGGCGCGGGCCAGCGCGGGCTTCGGCGTCAAGCCGTCGTCCTCGAACTCGCACAGGTCCGTGTAGATCCAGCGGAAGACGTCGGCGCCGGTGCTGCTGCGCGAGAACGGCGGGAGGAACGTGTCCGGGGAACCCTGGACGCCGATCGTGAGCGTGGTCTCGGGAGAAGCGATGCGCGGGAACAGCAGGAGGCCGGCGAAGAGAGTGGCGGCGAATCGGGGGGCGGGCATCGCTCGAGCTCCAGTGGGGGTGGGGTGAAGAACGCAGCGGCGGAGGGCAGGCGGTTCTCGAGAGACGCGAGGCGGAGGGGCCGAGGGGGAAGAGGTCCCCCCCCCCTCGGGTTCACGGAATGGGTCTACCTCTGGACGTTCAGCGGGCCGCCCGCGCAACCGCTCGAATCGATGTACGCGATCCAGAGCGTCCACTCGTAGTTGTCCAGGTAGAATCCGTCGCAGCCGAGTTCACGGCCGGTTCCGTCCCCGAAGTCCCATTCGTTGATGGGGCCATCGGGTATGACGCCGCAGTCGTTCTCCGAGGAATCGAACTCCAAATCGAGCTCGCGGCTCAGCATACCCGCGGGCGGCTGCTTCAGGAGCACCTCGACGTTGTCTGCACAGCACTGAAGATCCGCACCGGCGATTGTGAATACCGCGAGGCCGTACGAGTCCGTGTACTCCGTGATGTCGATGCCGGAAGAGTTGATGTGCACCAAGACGGGGGAGTTTCCCAGCACGTGTCCATCGGCGTCGTACACTCGTACTCGAAGGGAGTGGTCTTCGTTGCAAGCAAATGTCTCGTCGACGGCATGGGCGCCCATAGGTGCGAGAGTGATTCCGAGAGCGACCACGGTGGATGCTCCTCGGAGGAGGTTTGAGATACGCACAGCGAACTCCTTCGTGTGGTTGGTCTAGTCCTGCCAGTGGATGTCGAGTCGCTCCATGCGTCGCAACAGCGAGTTGCGATGCAGGCCAAGGAAGCGAGCGGCCTTCGACTTGTTGCCTCCGGCTTTCCGTAGTGCGTCGACGATGGCTGATCGTTCCACGTCGGCCAGGGAGGCGGTCGGGACCGTGGGGGGAAGAGGGGGTTGGGACGGACGGTCGGCCGATGTCCCCGCCTCGAGGCTCCCCTGGAGGGCAGATAGGTCATCGACGTCGACGACGGGCCCCGGGCAGAACACGCACGCCCGGTATACGAAGCTCTCCAGTTCTCGGACGTTGCCTCGCCAAGACAGTGCCTCGAGACGATCCAGCGCCTCCTTCGAAAAGCGGAGGGGGGCTGCACGGTCTGGACGCTGCAAGCTACCTCGAGTCAGGAAGTGGCCGACGAGCGGAGCGATATCTCCCGGGCGTTCCCGAAGCGGTGGAACCCGAAGCTCGAGGACGTTGAGACGGTAGTAGAGGTCCTCCCTGAAACGGCCCGAGCGTACGAGGTCCGTCAGGTCGCGAGACGTCGCGGCGAGGATTCGAACATTGGCCGTGTACTCCCGATCGGAGCCCAGCGGTCGGACGACGCCATCCTGCAGTGCGCGAAGCAGTTTGGCCTGAAGCTCTCCGTTCAGCTCCCCGATCTCATCCAGGAACAGCACGCCGCCGTCGGCTTGGCGGAAGAGCCCCGGCGTATCGCGAACCGCTCCCGTGAAGGCGCCCCTGACCTGGCCAAAGAACAGACTCTCCATCAATTCGCTGGGGACGGCTGCGCAGTTGTAGGCGACGAACGGTTGGAGTGCGCGGTTGCTGGCTTCGTGGATCGCGTGGGCGAGGAGCTCCTTTCCGGTACCACTCTCACCCAGGATGAGTGCGGAGAAGTCCACCTGAGCCACCATGGCGGCACGCTCCAGGAGCTCGATCATGCCCGGATCCGTAGTGACGATCCGGCCGAACGTCTCACGCGCCGTGGTTCGGCGGATCAGACGCGCGTTCTCGAGTAGGAGCTCTCCATGCAGACGGGCGTTATCCAGCGCAACTGCAGCAACGCTAGCGAACGCCGACATGAAACGTCGAGTGTGTCGCGGCAGAGCTGGGAGCGGAGCGTTGTGGTCCAGATAGATGAGGCCGGACGGTCTTCCGCGCTTGACCAGTGGCACGCAGAGGACGGCACGGATCTGGTGCAGGCGAACACTCGGGATGTCTCGCAGTCGGACATCCGTCTGCGCGTCTGCCGTCAGGATTGGGGGACCGCTCAGCACCTGCGCGAGCAGTGTCTGTGAGATTCGATCCAGGTCGGCGAGAGAATCGGACTCGATGTTCACCGCCCGAGCTGGCGAGAGGGTCGAAGGAGTCTCCCCCAGGAAGAGAACTCCCCGGGAGGCGCCGACGGTTGACAGCGCAATGCTCAGAATCTCGTCCGTCAACGAGCTGAACTCCAGATTCCCGGATATCGAACTCAGAACATCAGTGAGACCGTCGAAGGTGCGTTCGAGACTCCATTCAGCCGCGTCCCAAGCCTCGGTCATGGAACGTGGCGGCACCTCGGCGAGATCGGCTGATTCCTCCAGATCGGAGAGCGGATCCGGACCGGGCATTGGTGGTTCGTTTCGATCACGGCTACGATTGGTCATCCGCCGCCTCCGAGGAAGATAGCGTCCAGTGGGCACGAAGTCGCAGCGCCTCGGCCAGGCAGAGTCGGTATCCGTATCGTCGAGACTCGACGATTGCTTGCTCGAGAGCACTCGTCCCTTCTGCGCCCTCTTGCCGGTGGAGCCGAACTCGGGCGAGGGAAACCAGGAGACTCGCACGAACGTAGGTGTCGATTCGACCGTGCTCGCCTCTCAGTGACTCTTCCATCGCTGAAGCGATCCGTTCCGTTCCGTTTGCTTGGTCGTCGGGGAGCATGAGCGAAGTAAGGTGGAGCCAGAAGCCGGCGCGGTCGCCACCCCGTGCTGTTCGAATGATGTCCGCCTCCCCGGCACGCAGAACCTGGATGGCCGCATCGATGCCTCGATCCGCACGTGCCAGATGGGCGTCAAGCCGGAGGGCAGTGACGGGATGTCCCGCCCGTCGAAGTTGCGTGGGCGTGACAGGAGCGAGCTCTCTCATCTCGGCTACCCGACTCGTGCAGTCGCTGCAAAGCACCGCTTCTACCCAAGGAGCGGCGGTGAGACCGAGGGCGTGCCCGCCCGTATCAAGTCCTATCGTCAGGCCGCGGATCGCCAGGTCGATCGCCTCAGTGCATCTCCCGAGCCGGAGTGTGCAAGCGCTCGCCAATCCCAGGAGACGCGCCACGCGCGCGGGGGAGGATCCGACCGTTCTCCGCGAAAGGAGCCGGATGACCTCGCGAAGACCGTCTTCACAGCGACCCAGGTCGACCAACAGAGAGGCACGGTTCAAGCGCACGCGGTCTTCCACGTCCGGTTGACTGCCATTCTGAATGAGCTCGAGGGAGCGCTCGCAGAGCGTCAGAGCGAACCTGGGATCGATGTCCTGCAAACGGGTGGAAACATTCGTGTAGATCTGGAGGCGGGACCGCAGCGATGGCGCGTTCTCGGCGAGTCCGAGCAGTTCCATGGCCGTGTTTCGAGGGTCCCCATTCTCTGTCAGTAGCAGGACTTGAAGGGCATTGATCCTCTCCTGCGACGCGGAATGCTGAGCGGCAAGTTCAGCCTTGTGCCGAGCTGCGTCTCGGTCGCCGCTGCGAAGATCGCGCCACGCTTCCAGGATCGCGGTCGTTCCCCTCGGTAGAGCATCGAAACTCTCTTCGAGACTCCTGGATGTGGCGAGGTTCCGGCGAACCTCTGACTCATCTCCGTCGACGATTGAACTACGACAGAGTTCGACGATGGCGCGAGACGCTCGCGGTCCGACCCCCTGAGCGGCTTGCTGCCAGTAGGGACGTGCGGAAACCGTCCCAAACTGCGCATGGATATTCGCGAGGAACGTGGCCAGTTCACCCTGATCGGCGCCCGTCAATCTGATGAGTTCGTCGATCTCCTCCGCCGCTGTCGATGCGTCCAGGTTGAGCAGACCGTGGGCGACCAGGCGACCGGCATCCGCCAGGCGTTCGCAGGTCGTCAGCGCGCGCAATGCCTCCAGCAGCCACCGACCTTCATCCTCCGTCTCGCCGAGCGCGCGAGCTCGGCGCAGGGCGGCGAGGGTCTCGTCGGTGTGGAGCGGATCCGGGGTGTGCCGTTCGTGGAGCCAGCGATGAATCTCCTCTGCGTCGTCGGGCGCGTGTTTCAGTGCCAGACGGCGCCAGCTCTCGGTGACGAAGCGGACACGTTCCGCCTCGTCGGGACGCAGGATCCCTGCTTCGGAGAGATCCGAACCGGGAGACGGCCCGGCGAACGTCCGGATACACTCCTCCGCGAGTGCGCGCGGGAGATCGGCGGCAAGGCCGGCAACACCGAGCACGTCCGGCGCGAGAGTCTCCGGCCGGGGCCCGGGCAGGATCTCGGGACGTGGCCGCTCCGCGAGCCACTTCGCGCCGTGATCCGGATCGGGCCCGGCCTCCCGCCACGCCGCCGTGAACTCCTCGGCCGCGGTCGCGAGATGCCCCTCCGAGCGATCGCCCAGTTGCTCGGCGAATGGGCGCGAGAACGCCCCGGTCGACGCGAAGAGCAAGTCACCGAACGCCTGCGTGCGAAGCGGCGGAAGCTCGAGGGTCGCGATCCCGCGGGCCTCTTCGCGCAGACACGTGCCCACGACGGAGTCGATCCACATGAAACCGGGGGAAAGGTCCGGCACGCCGATCACCAGGACCTCGTTCGCGTTCCGCAGGACCTTCCTCAGAGTCGAAATCCGCACGGCGTCACCCAGATCGATCACGCGGAGCGTTCGGTTGTCTTCCGACCGCGCGGCGTTTGCGATCGCGATTTCCCGCAGCACCCGCGTCAATCCGATGCCCGGTCGCGCTCGCACGAGCACGCGCCCGTCCGAGTGGGCGCGGTCGAGCGCTCGCTCCACGAAGTCGACCCGCGCCACGGCCACGCCGCCCAGGAGTTCCGGGGCGGCCGGCGGAAGGACAGGGCCACCGAGCTCGGTCGCGAGTGCGTTCCAGCCCTCCTCGATCTCCGGGTACCGTGGCGTGACGAGGCGGGACGTCATGCGATCGAGGACCGAAGCGGCCGCCGGCGGGAGACTCGTGCCGAGCCAGCTACGCGCGAGCACGCCGAAGGCGTACTGATCCGAGCGACGTTCCGGGGTCCAGCCGCGCAGGATCTCCGGCGCGACGTAGCCGAAGGACCCGCCCGCTTCCGGAGGACGTGCGCTGCCCGCGCCCGGTAGCTCGGA
>JAGQIB010000292.1 GCA_020431545.1 Gemmatimonadota bacterium | reverse complement strand
ATGGGCGGCGGGACGGGCACCGGCGCGGCCCCGGTCGTGGCCAGCATCGCGAAGGACCTCGGCGCCCTGACGGTGGGCGTCGTGACGAAGCCGTTCGAGTTCGAGGGACGGCACCGCGGCCGGCAGGCCCAGGACGGGCTCGCCGCGCTGAAGGAGAGCGTCGACACGCTGATCGTCATCCCGAACCAGCGTCTCCTGTCGATCGTGCAGCGCGACACGCGTCTGTCCGAGGCGTTCCGCCTCGCGGACGACGTCCTCCTCCAGGCCACGCGGGGCATCTCGGATCTGATCTCCGTGCCCGGACTCGTGAATCTCGACTTCGCCGACGTCCGCAGCGTGATGTCCAAGATGGGCGACGCGCTGATGGGGACGGGGATCGGCGAAGGGGAGAACCGCGCGGCCGACGCGGCCCGCCAGGCCGTGACCAGTCCGCTGCTGGAGGAGGTCTCGATCTCCGGCGCGAAGGGCGTGCTGGTCAATATCACCGGCGGCGACGACCTCACGCTGACCGACGTCAACGACGCCACGAGCATCATCTACGACGCGGCCGGCGACGACGCGAACCTGTTCTTCGGAGCCGTGATCGATCCCTCGTTCGAGGGACGGATCCAGGTCACGGTGATCGCGACGGGCATCGGCGAGTCGGCGAAGGGCGCGGAGCGCGTCCGGCGCACCTCGGCACCGGAACCCGTGGCGATGGCGCCGGCGGACCTCGAGCGGCCGGCGTACCGGCGCGTCGAGGCCGGTCAGGAGCCCGCGCCCGTGAAGCGCGTGATCCGGACCTTCATCGACGACGATCTGGAGACGCCGACCTTCCTCCGGAAGCAGATGGACTGACGGTGCGAGGTCGACCGGCGACGCGAGTCGTCCGGTCGACGCAAGGGACGGGCTGACTCCTCGCGCGCACCCCTCGTGGTCCACACCCCCGAGGGCAAGTGTCTTCGGGTAGCGCGTTGAGGAGTCGCCCGAACTCTTTCTCGCAACCCCTTGCCGGGACCGGGGATCGGCCGTGCCAGCGATTGCGCCTTCCGATCCCCTCACGGTTCTCCCCGGCGTCGGCGCGAAGCGCGCCGAGCGCCTCTCGGTCCTCGGGCTGAACACCGTGGAGGACCTGCTCCGCTTCGCGCCGCGTGCGTACGAGGAGCGCGGTGAGCCGTGTCCGATCCGCGACGCGGCGGGTCGCGAGTTCGCCGTCGTGCGCGGCACGGTGGAGAAGCACTGGGTCCGGCGGGGACGGGGCGGCGGCTCGGTGCTGACCGTCACGCTGCGGGACGACTCCGGGAAGATGCAGGCCCTGTGGTTCCACGCGGGCTTCCTCGCGAAGAACCTGGCCGTCGGCCAGACGCTCGCGCTCGCGGGCAAGATCTCGCGCGGCTCGCTGATCCAGCCGGAGATGGCGCGACTCGCGCACGAGAACGAGCCGCTCCCCGATCGCCTCACCGGCATCCGGCCGCTGTACTCGCTCACCGAGGGCCTGACCCAGCGGCAGATGTTCGATCTCGTGGAGGCGGCGCTGGCGGCCGCGGCCGCGATCCGGGATCCGTTGTCGCCGGCGGCGCGGGTCGCGGGCGACGTCTGCTCGCTCGCGGAGGCGATCCGATTCGCGCACCGGCCCGGCTCCCCGGACGACCTCGAGCGCGGCCGCGCGCGCCTCATGCTCGAACTGCTGGTCCCGGTGGAGATCGCGATGCGGCGACGTCGCGCGGCGCGGGATGCCCGGCGCGCGCCGGCCGCCACCGGCGACGGCGGCGGCGCGGCGACGTTCGTCCGCGGTCTGCCGTTCCGGCTCTCGGACTCGCAGCGCTCCTCGATCGACGAGATCGTGACCGACCTCCGCGCCCCCCGGCCGATGATGCGCATGGTCGTGGGCGACGTCGGCACCGGGAAGACCGCGGTGGCGCTCGCGGCGGTGGAGGAAGTGCGCACGGGCGGACTCCAGTGCGCGATGCTCGCGCCGACCGAGATTCTCGCTCGTCAGCTGTTCCGGCAGGCGCGCGAGCTCCTGCCGCGGGCA
>JAGQIB010000291.1 GCA_020431545.1 Gemmatimonadota bacterium | reverse complement strand
GCGGAGAGCGGTTCGTCGAGGAGCATCACGGCCGGGTTCACGGCCAGCGCGCGGGCGATGGCGACGCGCTGTTTCATGCCGCCGGACAGCTCGGAGATCCTCTTGTGCGAATGCTCCTCCATGCCGACTTCCATGAGCGACGCCTCGATGCGATCGCGCGGAACGTTCTTGAGGCGCGCGTAGAAGCGCATCGTGTCGATCGTCCTCAGATCGTCGTGGAGCGCCAGTTCCTGCGGCACGTAGCCGAGCGCCCTCCGCACGGCCTTCGCGTCGCGGCGAAGGTCGAGCCCGGCCACTTCGATCGAGCCGCGGCAGGGCAGCAGACCCAGCACGCACTTGATCGCGGTGGTCTTCCCGGCGCCGTTGTGCCCCCAGAGTGCGACCGCTTCTCCCGGCGAGATCGTCAGGTCCAGGTTCTGGACCGCGATGAATCGACCGAAACGCTTGTGCAGCCCCCGGATCCGAAGCCCGGCGCCGGCGCCTCCCGCCGCGGCCCCGGAGCGCTCCGCTCCGGGATCCCTGGTTGCGCCGCGCGGCGTCGACGCGGCGCCCCCGAGCGCCGCGAGCGATCCGAGAACGAGCCCGGCCGCCAGGATCCCGAGGGGACGACCCGACCGGGGCGGAATCGGCCGAACCTCGAGGTCGGCGGGCCTCATGAGAGGCGCCGAGTCCTCGAGCTTGGGGCGCGGCTTGATCGACGGGATCGCGCGGGCGGCGAGCTCGATCGCCTGCTGCGCGGGGCTGTAGAGGAACAGGCGCAGCGCGCGCTCCCGGTCGATGAGACTCTCGAATAGACTTTCCGCGCGGTACGCGACGTCTCCCACCCCATCCGCCTCTAGATCGAATCCCGTGTAGTCGCTCCAGAAGTTGCCGCGACCGTTCACGGTGAACTCGTTGCCGTGGAAGTCCCCGGCCCCGAGCACGGCGACCTGTTCCTGGTTCTCGAGGAACGTGTTCGCCGCGAATCGGTTCCGCTTCACGGATGGGAGGAAGGCGATCCCGATGTCGTTGTACGCGAGGACGTTCCGCTCGAAATGATCGTAGACGTCTGTCGACCAGGGCGAGTTGTCGAGGTAGACGCCGACCCGGTTCCCGAGGAATCGGTTGTCGCGCGCCTCGACGCCGTCCATGTCCTTCAGCCCGATTCCGTACCCACTGGGTCCGCGATTGCCCAGGAAGACGTTCCCGTCCACGCGGAGAGCACGGCTGTACATGAGGAACGCGCCGACCGAGTTGGCCTCGAGCCAGTTGCCCTCGATCGTGTTGTGATCGCTGTACATGAAATGGAGGCCGTAGCGGCCGCGGCGGACCGTGTTCCGTACGATCCGGACGTCGCTCGAAAACCAGATGACGATGTCGCGACCGTCCGCGACGTCGTTCCCGTCGATCACGCAGCGATCGCTCCGCCAGATTCGGATCGGGTCGCCGCGACGCGCGAGGTCGAGGTCCATTCCCCGGATGACGTTGCCCGCGAGGACGCAGTCCGATGCTTCCTTCAGGTAGATCCCGAACAAGGTCTCGCGCAGCTCGCAGCGCTCGACCGTGCAGCGGTCGGCGGACACGGCGACACCCGCGTTCTCCTGGTCCAGGCTCTTGCCCGTGCGCTCGATCGTGAGACCGCGCAGCGTCACGTCCGGCGCGGTCACACGCACCACGTCGCCGGCTCCGTCGCCGCGCAGCACGACTCCCGGCTCGCCGACCAGCGTCACCGGCCGGTCGATCTCGAACGGACCCTGGTGGACCCCGCGCGGCACGTGGATCGTCGCGCCCGCGGGCGCGCGTTCGAGCTCAGTGGCCAGATCGACGGCTTGCGCCGCACCGGCCGCGCCGAGGAGCACGCCGATCGCCGCGAGCGTTCTCCAGCGTCGGGCCGTGCGCGTCACGGGGTGCCCTCCTCTCCGCCCATGGCATCGAACAGCGGCTTGTACGCGCGTCGATGAGCCCAGAGTCCCGCCAGAACCAGCAGCGATGCGACCGCGGCCATGATCAACCCGGCGTCCGGCACGGCCACCGTCCGAAACTGACCGACGAACCCCTCGCCCAGGACCGGCGGCACGAACGGCTTGACGGCGGCGGAGAGCGGCGCGCGCTCGTCCAGGTTGAGGCCGAAGTGTCGCATCCACAGATAGAGGTCGATCAGAAAACCGGCCGGGAAGAGCAGCGCCGGCAGCGCCAACGCCGCCGCGAAGCGACTGTGCACGAAGATCGCCGCGCCGATGAGCGCCGCGAGGGAGGCGACGGCCAAGACGGCCACGGACCGCTCGAACGTCGCGGCCTCCCCCAGCGGTCGCATCCCGATGTAGTGGTTGAGGCCGTCGATCTCGTGGACGTCTCCGGTCAGGTGCGTCAAATAAGCCTGCAAGTGCAGTCCCCTGGGGTACTGGGGCGCATGCAGGGTCATTCTCCAGTACGGCACGAACACGGAGACGATCAGCAGCACGGCGGCGGCCGCAAACAGGGCCGTCGGAAGCGCATATCTCACCAACTCCCCGCGCGGAGCCCCCGAAGGGATGCGCGGGCCGACGACTCGATTCCACAGACTCGCTCCGCGGCTCACGTTCGGACTCCTGGTTCGCGGGCCGAGGGGCCGGCGCGAAGACGCGCCGGCCCCCGATCGGCCTCGTGGCTCAAAGGGCCTTGGGCTTCACGAGCAGATAACCCACCATCTCCAGGTGCAGCGCCGAGCAGAACTCGGAGCAGTAGTACGTGAACGTCCCGGGTTGGTCGGCGACGAACTCGAACGTGATCGCCTCGCCGGGCTCCAAGCTCAGGTTCACGTTGTGCGCCGGCAGCGCGAACCCGTGTGTCGCGTCTTCCGCCCGCTCGACGTTTGTGATGTGCCAGCGCACCCGGTCGCCTTGGTTGAGCGCGACGTGCTCCGGCGTGAAGTGGCTGCGGACGGCGGTCATGTAGACGTCGACCCGGTTGCCGTTGCGGACGACCCCCTCCTTGCCGGGCTGCGCCGCATCCGACGCGACCTTCTGCTCGTGCGGATCCCAGCCGACCTCCGGATACACCGTCCACGGATGCAGCTTGTCCGCCTTGCAGATCTGGGCGTAGTGGGGTTCCCCGACGCCGATCGGCATGTCGTAGCAGAGCTGCATCTTGTCGCCGCCCTCCGCGATGTCGACCAACTGGAAGTTCTGGGGGAGCAACGGTCCCGGCGGGAAGAACCGATCGACGGACCACTTGTTCAGCGCCACGAGCCAGTTGCCGTCCGGAGACACGGTATCGCCTTCGCTGGCGGCGATGTGTCCGACGTTGTAGTGGACCGGGATCTTCGAGACGAGCGACCACGGCGTATCGGGGTTCTTGTCCGCGTACTCCCCGCCGAGAGCCCACCGTGCGACGGCGGTGTCCAGGAACAGCGACGTGTACGCGTACCCCTTGTCGTCGAACTGCGTGTGGAGCGGCCCGAGACCGAGCTCGACCTGCGCCTCGACGACGGCGTCCTGCGCGAGGACCGGCACGCCGTAGGAATCGGGCGTCCAGTTCTTCGCCGCGATGGCGGCCTTGATCCGCTCGATGCTGTAGACGGTAACGTGCGGATCGAGCTTGCCGGACACGACGATGTACTGGCCGTTGGGCGAGATGTCGACGCCGTGCGGGCTCTTGGGCTCGGGCGCGAAGAAGAGCACCCCTTCCTTGATGAGCGTGTCGAGCATGATCACGGGGAACCCGTTGATCTTCGTGGTCCGGCCGCCTCGGAACAGCGCCTCCGCCTTCTTCAAGTCGATGATGTGCAGGTAGTCGGCGTCACGTTGGGAGACGCCGGCCTCGAAGGGCGCCTTGCCCGATTCGATTCCACCGGTCGCGAGCTCGGTGTTGAAGCTGTTTCCGAACACCCAGCCGGCGCTCGCGAGCTTCCCCGCGTCGAATAGGTCCTGCCAGTAGGGCGGAAGCTCGAGCGCGAACGACTGGGACTCGTCGATGCGACCCCGCGAGCGATCGAACTTCCAGAAGGTGACCATGCCTCGATACGACTTGTTGTACTCCTCGATCGGTGCGTACTTCCAACCGAGCGGCGAGGCGTACTGTCCCCCCTCGATCACGTACTCGGTGTCCGGCGTCACCATCGCGCCGCCGTGATCGTTCACGGCGATCGCGTTCTTGCAGATCTGTTTCGTCTCGAAGTCGCGAAGATCGATCACCGCCACGCGGGCGTTGGCCTTGTCGTTGATGAACAGGAACTGCCCATCGTAGTCGCCGGCCGTTTCGCTGAGGGCGGGATGGTGGGTGTCGCCCCAAGAGATCTCGTGGTTGCCGACAAAGCCCTGGCGCAGGATCTCGTCGCCGGCGCCATAACCCCACCCCTGCCACGGCTCGGGCGTGAAGACGGCGAGGTTCCGCAGCAGCCGCATGGAGGGCAGACCGATGACGAACACCTGTCCGCTGTGTCCACCGGAGGAGAACA
>JAGQIB010000290.1 GCA_020431545.1 Gemmatimonadota bacterium | reverse complement strand
GTCACCGGAGTTCTCGCCGGCAACTACGTGCTCACCGGCACGTCGCTGATCCTCTGCGGATCCGTGGCGGGCTTCCTGCCGTGGAATCTCCGCTCGCGGCGCAAGACGTTCCTCGGGGACGCGGGCTCGATGCTGCTCGGCTACGCGCTCGCCGTCACGGCGATCGCGGGGACGCGCTTCTCCGGCGATCCGCGCGCGCTGTGGGTCGTGGTGGCGGCCGCGATCTTCCCGATCCTCGACACGACGACGACGATCGCACGTCGCGCGCGGGGCGGGCACGGCCTGTTCCGGCCCGACGCGATGCACATCCACCACCGGCTGATCCGCTTCGGCATGTCGCCGCGTCGGACCGTCGGCACGATCCTGCTGCTCACGCTCGGTGCGGCGGGCGTGGCGGTCGCGTCGACCGTGGACGGCGCGAGCGCGTGGCTCACCGTCTCGCTGCTCGCGGTGGCGCTCGCGTTCTTCGGCGTGGCTCGCACGCATCGAGCCGCCGAGACCGACCTCGAGTCGGATGCCAGCTTCCGCGAGGTCGTCTCGTATCTCCTCGGCGCTCAGGACGGACGCACGGCTCGTCTGCGCGGCGATCTCACCCTGGCCGAGCTCGTGGTGGCCCAGGACCCGAAGCCGGCCACGACGCCCCTCCCCGCGACCGAGCCGGCCGTGACGGCCACCGGCGCGAAGATCATCCCGCTGCGACTCCCTGCCACGGAGACGCCGGCCGCCCTTCCCATCGAGGAAGTCCCCGTCAAGTAGAGAGGCCACGGTTCGCTCGGCCTCCACCACCACCCGTGTCGACCCGCGTGTCTCCGGCGGTCCTCGTCGCTTCTGACGACGAGCGCGGCCCCGCCGAGTGTTCCGTCCCGGAGATTCTGGCTCTTCTCCGGCGGTCCTCGTGGCTTCTGACGACGAGCGCCGACGACGGCGTATCTTCAGATACGCCGAGGAGAAGCGAGGAAGTTCAGAGGCCGCGAGGGCCACGGAGAATGGTCAGGAATCTCCAGGACGAGACACGAACTAGCTGCGGGGGATCCGGATCCGATCCCCCGGGCGGATCGTGGAGTTCTTCCCGAGGTTGTTCGCGCGCAGCAGCGAGGACAGGCTCACGCCGTGGTGGCGAGCCAGATCCCAGAGCGTGTCGCCCTTGCGGACCTTGACGTACTCGCTCCCGGAAGACGACGCGATGCTCGAGCCGCCCTTCGCGTAGATCTTCAGCTTCTGGCCGGGGTAGATCGTGTTCCCCACGCGATTCCAGCGCCGGATGTTCTTGACCGACGTGCGGTAGCGCGCGGCGATCTCGGACAGCGTGTCGCCCTTGCGCACGGTGTACGTGGTGGATCCGCCGCTCGGACCGGACGGCGCGCTCGCGAACGACGGCGGCGACGCGGACCGCTGGCCCCGGGGAATCATGAGCTCCTGTCCCACGCGGAGCAGATGACTGCTCCGCAGTCGGTTCGCGGACATCACCGCGGTCACCGTGGTGCCGTAGCGCTCCGCGATCTCCGAGAGCGTGTCGCCGCGTCGTACGGTGTGACGCTCCCAGCGAACGCGCTGGTCCTCGGGAAGTGCCGCGATCCGCAGCTGCGTGGACTCGCCCCTGCCCGCCGGCACGCGCACCTCGTAGCCGGACGCGTCCGGGGGGGTGCAGCCACGGATGAGGGCGGGGTTCAGGGCGGCGATCGTCCGTCCGTCCGTGCCCGCGCAGTCCGCGAGCGCGTCGAAGTCGACGGTGAAGTCGAGCTGCACGGACTCCGACGTGGGCAGCTCGGAGCGGTTCACCGAGAATCCCCAGGCCTCCGGATCGGATCCCAGGATCAGCGCCGCGTAGAACTTCGGAACGTGATTGCGCGTCTCTCGAGGCAGTCGGAGCTGCCAGAAGTCGCGCGTGTTCTGGCGGCGGATCTGCTGGCGAACCCGTCCCTCGCCGACGTTGTACGCCGCCAGGGCCAGCTCCCAGTCCCCGAACTCCTGATAGAGCTCGGCCAGATATCGAGCCGCGGCTTCCGTGGACTTGTCCGGATCGCGGCGTTCGTCCACCCACCAGTCGCAGCGCAGGCCGTACCGCTTCGCCGTGGCGCGCATGAACTGCCAGATGCCGACCGCGTGGGCCCACGAGTAGGCGGACGTGGAGAAGCCGCTCTCGATCATCGCGTGGTACTCGAGCTCCGGCGGCAGTCCGTGCCGTGCGAACGCCGCGTGGATCACCGGCTCGTACTGGCTCTTCCGGTCCAGCCAGCGCTGGAAGACGTCGCGACCGTCGCCCGTGAAGTAGTCGATCCAGCGATCCACGTGGTGGTTCCGGATCGCCTCGATGGAGCCCTCGGTCACGTTCCAGGCCGCGCCCGGCTCCTCGACGTCGACGGCCACGGCCGGCCCCCCATCGTCCTCCCAGCCTTCCGTGTCCGCGATCCGGTCCAGGAAGTAGTCGGCCTTCGCCGCCAGGATCTCGGCGTCCCGCGCGTCCCGCTCCGCGACCTCTTCGGAGGCCGCGAGCGCGAGATCCTGCTGGCACTGGAGAAAGCGGTTCTCCGCCTCCTGGACGTCTCCCGCGACCCAGGCGCGCACCCCGGCGTAGTACTCCTCCAGGGCCACGTCGAGCTGGGACGGGCCCGGCTCGCGGAAGGCCGGTTCGTCGAGGGCGACAGGCGACTCACGATCGATGGATGAACCCACGCCGCCGCAGCCCGCGAGTACGAGCAGCCAGGGCGCGAGTCCGAGCAATTGGGGGGCTCGCAATGGATGTCTCTCCCAGGGGTACCCGGTTCCGAATGCCATCGGCAGATCCTGCGGTGGGGTGAACCGACGAGACGAGGAATGCGTCGACCCGCCACAGGATCCGCAACGATCCACGAGGATCACGGAATCGTCAACCGGGCGGATCCGGACGCACCGATCGTTCGCCCGCGGGAACGGACTCCCGTTCCGGGTACCTCCGGTGAAGCCGCCCCCCGCTCAGTCCGGGCGGACCTGGGCCCGGGCGAGCTCGTGATCGGGGTCCACGGCGAGCGCGCGACGGAACGCCTCCTGGGCCTTCTGCGGCCGTCCGAGCGCCTGCCGGGCCACCCCGAGATTGTACCAGGCGTCGGCGTCGTCCGGTTCGGCGGTGAGGATTCGCTCCAGCTCGCCGGCCGCCTCCTCCGCCCGTCCGAGTCGGAGCAGGGAGGACGCGAGCTCGAACCGGGGCACGCGATCGTTGTCGTGCGGCGGCAACTCCAGCGCCCGTCGAAAGGACTCCGCGGCGGCGTCGTGATCGCCGAGCGCCGTGTACGTGATCCCGAACGTCTGCTGCACGTCCTTGTTCTGCGGATCGAGCGCCTGGGCGCGGCGCAGCAGGCGAAGGCCGGCGTCGAACTGCCCGGCGCTGATCGCGGCCTGGGCCTGCTCCAGCGCGTTCACGACCCGCACCATCCGCTTGGGGTCGGGGAGGTCCGACCGCCGGTTCTCCGCTCCCGTCACGTACCCGAGGCTCTCGAGCGCCTCGCGGTCCGCGTCCGTGAGGTCGCTGCGCGGTCCCGCCCGGTCGTCCGCCGCCCGCGACGCGAGACGCAGCGCGAACTCGTGCGCCCGGGTCGTCTCGATTCCGGACAGGTCGTCGCTCTCCCCGGGGTCCGCGGCGAGGTCGTAGAGCTCCGGCTCCGGCGCCTCGACGTATTTCCAGTCGCCGTCCTGCAGCGCGGCGAGCGGCGCCCAGCCGTAGTGATAGTAGGCGTAGTGGGACTCGAGATAGGCCGGTGCGCTCTTCTTGCCGAGAACACTGAGGCCCAGCCCCGGCGCGGCGGAGGGTTCCAGCCCGAGCAGCGCGAACGTCGTGGCAGGGAGGTCGATCAGCCGGAACGGTCGACGAGATACGGCCGGGAGCTCCTGCGGCCGCGGCCACACGATCGCGGGAACGGCCATGGTGGCGCGATACACGAACAGTCCGTGGGTCGCCTCCTTGTGATCGCCGCGCGACTCGCCGTGGTCGCCGAGCACCACGACCCAGTGCGGGCCCGCGAGCTCCTCCGCGTCCGCGAGGACGCGACCGAGCGCCCGGTCCGCAACACTCACGTCGGCCAGGTAGTCGTCGCCGAGCGCGCGGATCAGCGACCGCGGGGCGTCGTGTGGCGTGTGCGCGTCGAACAGGTGGACCCACACGAAGCGCCGGGAGCCCGCGGCGTCCTTCCAGATCGATCGAGCCGCGGCCGCGACCTCGGTGCCGGGTCGCTGCGCGATCACGAACGAGCTGGCGCTCCCGTCCAGCGCCTCGTCGTAGTGCCCGAAACCACGCGCGAGACCGAAGCGGGCCGACACCGGGAACGCGGCCACGATCGCGGCCGTCCGGAAGCTACGGGCGCTCAGCGCTTCGGCGAGCGTCGGGATCGAGTCGTCGAGGCGGAAGGTTCCGTTGTCGCGCACGCCGTGCGCGGGCGGATCGAGTCCGGTCATCATGCTCGTGTGGGACGGAGCGGTGAGCGGGGTGGCCGCGATCCCGTCGAGCTGCGCGCCCTGGCGCGCGAGACGATCGAGGTGCGGCGTGTGGGCGCGCGGGTGCCCGCCGCATCCGGCCGCATCGGCCCGGAACGTGTCGAGCGACACGAACAGCAGCGACGCGACGTCGCGCGGAGGGGGATCGACCGCGGGGGTCGAGGGAGTCGACGACGGCGCACGGTCGCAGGCCGGGAGGCCGATCCCGATGAGAATCGCCGCGAGCAGCCGGCGAGCGCGACGCGTCATCGCGCGTCCTCCGGGAACTCCAGCGCGCGCGCCTTCTCGCCGAGTCGCGTCGCTTCCGCGACTTCGCCCCGCGCGCGGGCAAGGGCCGCGAGCTGACGCCAGGGCTCGGGCCGCAACTTCTCGATCTCGGCGGCTCGTTCGTAGCAGCGCCGCGCCACGTCGACGTCTCCGGCCTCCGCGCGCAGATCGCCGGTCGTCACCCGCAGCGGGAAGGCGTCGGGGTTGTGGGCGAGCCCCTCTTCGAGGAGTCGGAACGCCTCGTCGCGTCTCCCGCGTGACGCCTCGATGAGTGCCATGTGCGCGAACGCCTCCGCGGCGCGCGGCGTGATGTCCACCGCGCGACGGTAGTAGCGGAGGGCCGCCGTTTCCTGCCCGGCGAGGCGCAACCCGTTCGCGAGCTGGAACGTGCTCATCGCGTCGCTCGAGTCCGCGTTGTACGCGCGGCGCAGGAACTTCAGCGCCTCGAGCGCGTGTCCCTCCCGCACCAGGTTCATTCCCCGGAACAGGTCGTTCACGGAGTGGATGCGCTCGTACGGATCCTTCGCGCGATCGTACGACAGCTCGTCGCCGGTCACCGACGTGTAGCCGAGCGCCGCGAGCTTCTCGACGTCCGCGGGATCGAGGCTCGCGTCCGGCGGCGCGGGCTCGCGATCGCGCGCGGCGATCTCCGCGGCGAAACGCGCCACGAGGTCCGCATGATCGGCGATCACGTTCCGCTGCTCGCGCGGGTCCGCGACGCGGTCGTAGAGCCGGGGCGACGGGCCCTCCACGTAGGTCCAGCGGTCGTCGCGCCAGCAGGTGAGCGGGCTCCAGCCGTGATGCAGGGCGGGATACCAGCTCTCGCCGTACGCTCCGGCAGACGAAGGTTCTCCGCGCGCGAGCGAGACCCCGTCGCCCCGCAGTGCATCGAACGCGAGCACGTCGAGCAGCGTGGGGAGCACGTCCGCGTAGGACACGACGTGCCGGCGCACGTCGGGCTGCAGACGCCCGGCCTCGACCGTGCCGGCGGGCGCGTGAATCGCGAGAACGCCGCGCATCGTGGGCTCCTGCACGAGGTATCCGTGGGAGGACTCGCCGAACTCGCCGAGCGACTCGCCGTGATCGCTCACGATCGCGACGAGCGGGCGATGTCCGTCGCGCGCATCCTCGAGGTCGCGCGTGAGACTCCCGATCGCGGAGTCCATGGCGCGGATCTCGCGTTCGTAGTCGCCTGCGTCGGGCAGCGTGTCGAGCGGGGGCGGAGGGAGCAGCGGGTAGTGAGGATCGAAGAAGTGCGTCCACAGGAACCAGCGCTTCTCCGAGGACAGGGATCGGATCCAGGCGCTCGCGGCCGCCACCACCTCGCGCGCGGGTCGCTCCGCGTAGAACTCGCTGCCGTTCGCGGAGCTGCG
The DNA here is from genome assembly GCA_020431545.1 of Gemmatimonadota bacterium. GTDB lineage: Bacteria > ARS69 > ARS69 > ARS69 > ARS69 > JAGQIB01. The sequence continues at coordinate 1,385 of JAGQIB010000290.1, read as the reverse complement.
CAGCGACTCGTCGAACTCGTCGAAGCCGACCGCGAACCCGAAGCGGGAGACGAGCGGCAGGGCCGCCACGAAAGCTCCGGTCGAAAAGCCCTCCTCGGCCAGCAACGTCGACAGGCGGGGGTGGTCCGGTGCGAGCGGGTAGCTCCCGTTGTCGCGCACCCCGTGGTGGGGCGGGATCAGGCCCGTGAGGATCGTCGCGTGCGACGGTGCGGTGAGGGGTACCGGCGCGTACGCGTTCGCGGCGATCAGTCCACCGCGCATGAGACGGTCGAGGCTCGGCGTCAGGCCCTGCGGGTTGCCGTACGCACCGGCGCGGTCGGCGCGGAACGTGTCGAGCGTGATCAACCACACGTCGGGCGCGCCCGAGCGTTCGCCCGGCGGGTTGTGCGCGGGAGTCCGCGGGCCCGCGTCGCAGCCGGCGAGGGCCAGCACCAGGAGCCACAGACCCGGGCGACGTTTCATCGGGCGCGGTCCTCGGCGCGGGCGAGCAGGCGCGCGGCCTTCTCGTCGCGAGGGGCGAGCTCCATCGCCCGGCGCAGGTGGGGGATCGCGTCGGCCGGTCTCCCGAGCGCGAGCAGGGCCTCGGCGGCGGTCGTGTGCAGCGGCGCCTCGTTCCAGTGCGGGGGAAGCTCGAGCGCGCGCTCCGCGTGCTCCAGCGCCGCGCTCCAGCGGGAGAGCTCGACCATCGTGCCTGCGAGGAACGAGTGCGCCTCCTTGCTGCCGGGATCGAGCTCGATCGCTCGTTCCAGGTACCGGCGCGCGACGACGAAGTTCCGGCGCTGGAACGCTTCCTCCCCGCGGAAGAGCGCCGCCACCATCTCGGCGCCGTCTTTCGGATCCTGGCGGAGGTCCGCCTTCGTGCCGGGCTCGATCGTGGCTACGTAGCCGAGCGCGCGGAGGCGAGCGGCGGTCTCGTCGTCCAGCGAGGGATCTTCGCCGGCGGACCGGGACTGCGCGAGGCGGCCGGAGAGATCACGCTCGAAGCGCGCGGCGAGGTCCGGTTGCTCGAGGATGCGGTTCACGCTCTCGCCGGGGTCGGCCCGCAGGTCGTAGAGCTCCGAGCGCGGAGCGCGGATGTACTTCCATTCCTCCGTGCGCAGGCCGTGGAGCGGACTCCAGCCGCGCATCAGCTCGGGGCTCTTCGTCTCGACGTAGGCCGCCTCCGGGCCGGGGCGTTCGAGCAGGGACTCCCCGGGGAGATCGTCCGCCGGTGGGACGTCGAAGAGATCGAGGATCGTCGGGGTGACGTCCACGAGTGCGCGCTGCCGCGGTTCGATTCGCACCGGAACGTCGGGTCCGGCGAGGATTGCGGGGACGCGCTGCGTGGCGTCGTACACGAACAGACTGTGCGTGAGCTCGCCGTGCTCGCCGAGCGACTCGCCGTG
>JAGQIB010000289.1 GCA_020431545.1 Gemmatimonadota bacterium | reverse complement strand
CGCGACGCGCCTTGTCGAGGTGGTACGCGATGTCGGCGAGCAGATACGTCGACTGCCCGTTCGATCGGCGGATCACACGATCCTTGTCGTCGCCGAACTCCGTCGACGTGAACCAGTGCGCGCCGTCCTCCCCGCGCACGTGCCCGCGCTCCTGGAGCTGCTTCTCCGCCTCGAGCAGCCGCACGGCGCCGGCGGAATCTTCCCGGTGCAGCACCGACTCGCGGAACCACACGTCGAACTCCACGCCGAAGCTTCTCAGGGCTGCCTTCGCCGCCTCGATCATCGACGCGATGCCGATGGACGAGAAATCCAGACTCTCCGCCACCGCCCGCGCGACGTTCGCACCGGCCGCCGCCGGCTCCGGCGCGGGCGGCGCCCCCACGTGAACGTTCTCCTCGAGCGCGCGAATCGTTCCGCCCGCCGCCGCGTGCGCGGCCACCGCCGCGGCCACCGCCGCCGCTCCGTGCCCGCGGTCGGCGAGACCGCTCACGCCACGCCACAGCTCACGGCCGAGCTCGGTCACGTACTCGCCGCGGTAACCCTCCTCGGGAAACTCGGACTTCTCTCCCGCGGCCTCGAGGAAGCGCGCGCGCAGCGACTCGCCGAACAGCTGGGCCTGGTTGCCCTCGTCGTTCACGTAGTACTCCGCGTGAACGTCGACTCCCACCGCGCGCTGCAGCCGCACGCAGGCGTCGCCGAACGCGGCGGACCGCGCCGACACGACGTTCATGGGCCCGGTGGGGTTCGCCGAGACGAACTCGATCTGGAACTTCCCGATGTGCCGCGCCCACTCGGGATCCTGCAGCAGCGCCCGCCGCCGCTCCAGGTCCGCGAGCTGCCGCAGGAACGTCTGGATTCCGCGCGGGCGGATCTTGAAGTTGATGAAGCCGGGGCCGGCGACCTCCGCGTCGCTGACCGCGGTCTCACCGGCGAGCTGCGCGACGAGCGCTTCCGCGATCTTGCGCGGGTTGTCGCGCACGAGGTCCTTCAGCAGGAACGCGGCGTTCGAGGCGAAGTCCCCGTGCGACGGATCGCGCGGCGCCTCGAGCGTCAGGCGACCCAGCAGGTCCTCGCCGATCTCGGGGTACGCGCTCTTGACCGAACGCTTCACTTCCTCGAGCAGAAGCTCTCGCATCTCACTCCGCCTCCGGACCATGTCGGGTCCGGCCTCGATTCACGTTTCTCTCGCGCCCGATCGCGTCAGTGGATGTGCGCGTCGTCGTCGATGCGCGTCGCCGGGGCGTCGCCCCAGAGTGTCTCCAGGGAGTAATACCCGCGAGTCTCCGCGTGGAACACGTGTACCACCACGTCCACGAAGTCGACGAGCACCCATCGCCGGCCCTCCAGGCCCTCGACGTGCCACGCCTTCTGCCCCTCCTCGCGGAGCTTCTCGACGATGTGATCGCAGACCGCCTTGACCTGGGTCTCCGAATCCGCGGTGGCGAGGACGAAGTGATCCGCCGCCGACGTGAGGCCGGTGAGGTCCAGGATGAGGATGTCGCGGGCCTTCTTCTCGAGGGCGAGTCGCGCGGCGCGCTCGGCGAGCTCGGCGGGAGTCAACGGGTTCCAGGGCTCCTGTGCGGCGTATCCGGTGGTCCGCTCGCGGCGGACCGCGTCCGGGCGGAAGCGGAGTTCCTTGGACTCCGCGCGGGCCGGGCAGTCTACCACGCCTCCAGACGCCGATCCACCGCCACCACGATCGCGCCGGTCACGACCCCGAGCGGAACCGCCGTCGCGAGCAGCCACGGGGCGAGTGTCAAGACGCTCCGCCCGGCGCCGAACAGGGCGCCGATCGCCGCGAGCTGCCCGAGCACGTGCGCGGCCGACCCGATCACGCTGACGCCGAGCCACGACAGGGGCGGCACGGCGCGGGCGGCGAGCACCATCGCGACGAGCGCCGCCGCCCCGCCGGCCACCGCGAGCGCGAACGTCGGACCGCCGAGCGTCCCGAGCAGCAGACCCGCCAGCAGCACCCGCACCGCGGTGACGGCAAGCGCGGCCCGCGCCCCGAGCCGGACGAGCGCGAGCAGCGCCACCGCGTTCGCGAGACCGAGACGCAGCCACGGGAGCGGCTTGGGGATCAGGCTCTCGGCGATCGCGAGCGTCGTGGCGACCGCGACGAGCAGGGCGACCCGGGCGATCGTCCTCGTGGTCAACCGGTCACCGCGTCGGGCACGCTCGCGTCCGCCGCACCGCCCGTGAGCCGCACCACGAGAGCGTTCGGGACACAGGCGATGATCTCGCCCGAATGACGGCGCGCCCCCATCCGGACACAGATGCGGTGCGGACACGCCGACTCCGTCACACGCACGGCATGGCCGGACACCTCGATCGTGACCGGCGAGAGGCGTCCCTGCACTTCCACCCGTCCGTCGCGGTCCAGGGGAAGCGTCGCCACGACGTCGCCGCCCACCGTGACCACGGCCGCGGTCGGCTCGCCCGACGGACGCGCGGCCACGCCGAGCGCGATCGAGCCGAGGAGCAGCGCCAGCGAGACGATTCGATCGGCGGGGGTGAGCGCGCGCCAGAGACCGCGGACGGAGAACAGGTCGGAGGTCACTCGCGGTACCGCGCGAAGCCGGGGGTCTCGTGCGAGACGAGATCACCCTTCGCGTCGTAGGTGACGAGCAGGCCTTCGAGATCCGGCTGCCGCTCGAGCGCCGCGATGCCCGCCTCGGCTCCGAGCACGAACGCGGCCGTGGCCCAGGCGTCGGCGGTGGCGCAGTCGGGCGCGATCACCGTGGCGCTGTGCACCTCGCGGGCCGGCCAGCCGGTGCGCGGATCGAGCAGGTGGTGGTAGCGAACGCCGTCCACCTCGAAGAAGCGCTGGTAGTCGCCGGACGTCGCGACCGCGGTTCCGTCCGGGAGACGGAGCTTGAGGAAGATGCGCGACGCGTCGCGCGGATCCTGCACGCCGATCAGCCAGGCCTTGCCGTCCGGCCGGTGGCCGCGCACGACGAGATCGCCGCCCGCATTCACGATGCAGTGATCGGACACCCCGAGCAGCACGTCGGCCGCGCGGTCGACCGCCCAGCCCTTGGCGACGCCGCCGAGGTCGAGCTTCATGCCCGGACGACCGAGCCGCCACGCGATCCGACCCGGCGCGCGTTCCGCCCGCTCGACGTCCCGCCAGCCCACGGTGGCCACGGCCGCCGCGACGGTCGCGGAGTCCGGCAACGCCGGGTCTTCGGGCCAGCCCCACGCGGCCACGAGCGCGCCCGCCGTCGGATCGAACGCGCCGTCCGACTCCGCGGCGATGCGCAGGCCCAGCGTGAGGATCTCGTCGACTTCGGGCGAGACGCCCTCGACCCACGCGCCGTTCGCGCGCGCCAGACGCGCGGGCTCGCTCGTCTCCGAGTACGACGTGGTCAGCGCCTCGATCTCGCGCAGACGCGCGAACGCACGGTCGAGCGCCTCGCGCGCGGTGACGGGATCGTCGGAGACGACCTTCAGCTCCGCGAGCGTGCCCATCACGAAGTCGGTGCGGGACTCGACGGTCGGAGCCCGATCGCACGCGGGGAGAGCGATCGCGACGAGAAGAGCGAGGGCCGCCGCGGGACGCGCCGGGACGCGCACGCGCATCAACGGCCTCGGGCGATCATGTACTCGACGGTGGCGAGCAGCGGAGCCACGCCCTCGTGACCGTTCAGCGCGGCCAGTCGATCGCGCGCGGAGTAGGCGTACGCGAGCGCCTCGGCGCGCGCGCGCTCGATGCCGCCGCTCTCGAGGACGAAGCGCCGCACGACGTCCCAGTTCTCGTCGGTCAGCTCGCCTTCACGGAACCATTCGGCGACCCGACGTCCCGTCTCCGGGTCTCCCGTCTCCCAGGCGTACAGCAGCGGCAGCGTGGCGAAGCCGAGCCGGAAGTCCGTGCCGATCGGCTTGCCGAGATCGGAGGGATCGCCCGTGAAGTCGAAGATGTCGTCGATGATCTGGAACGCGTAGCCGAGATCGCGCCCGAACTCGGACATGCCGGCCGCCTGCCGCTCGTCCAGACCGCCGAGCACCGCGCCGATCTCGCACGACGCCACGAACAGGGCACCCGTCTTCTCGTCGATCACGCGGAGATACTCCTCCACCGGCAACGCGGAATCGTGGCGGCTCGCGAGCTCGCGGTTCATGCCCGTGGTCATCCGCTGCGTGTGCTGCACGAGGATGTGCAGCGCGTCGTGCAGGCGATGCTCGCAGAGCAGATCGAAGCCCTTCGTGAACAGCCAGTCGCCCATCAGGATCGCGGCGTGCTGACCCCACCGGTGGTTCACCGTGGCGAGGCCGCGTCGCGTCTCGGTCCCGTCGAGGCAGTCGTCGTGCAGAAGGGTCGCGGTGTGCACGAGCTCCACCACGGTCGCGGCCCAGAGCACGTCGTCGCGGTTCGCGGCGGCGCCGAGTCGCGAGACCAGGAGCAGCAGCAGCGGCCGGACGCGCTTGCCCCGCATCGTGAGCACGTGCTCGGCGATCTCGGCGGAGAGCGGGATGTCCGGGCGCTCGAGCGCGCCGATCCGGACCTCGATGTCGCGGAGGTCGTCGGAGACGAGCTCGAACACCTCCGGCAGCGTCATGCGCGAGGTGAGGCCTGCGGGCTGACGCGCCAAGGAATCGGGCATGCGAGCGAGCTCCGGTCGGATGGGCTCCGAGGGGCGCGGCGGGACGGCCCGCGGCTCGGCGGTTTCTCGGACGGGCGAAGGTAGCAACTCGGGCGACCATCGTCAACGCGGCCCGCGCCCGTCAAGTGACTGGCAGGGCGACACTTGGGGAGCCGCGCTCGGTTGTCCGGCCGGAGGGCGCGTGCTACCGTCGTCCGGATGAGCCGTACCGACGGATGGGCGATCGCGGCCCTCCTCCTCGTCGTCGCCGTGGCGTTCGCCCCCGCGCTGTTCGGGAACGACGCCGTATTCACGTGGAACGTGGACCGCTGGGAGCCGTGGGCGGCCGACGCGTCGCCGGCCGACCTCGCCCGCCCCACCCGCCTCGCCGACTGCGCGCGCCAGTTCTACGTGATGCGGGAGCTCGCCTCCGAGGCGATCCGCGAGGGGCGCCTGCCGCTCTGGAACCGCTGGATCTACGCCGGGACCCCGTTTCTCGCGAACTTCCAGCCGGCGGTGTTCTACCCCCCGAACCTGGTGCTGCTCGCGTCGCCGCTCGACACGGCGGACCAGATGACCGCGTTCATGATCCTGCACTACCTGATCGCGACGATCGGCGCGTACGTGTTGCTGCGCTCGTTCGGCGCGCGACCGGCCGCCGCGCTGCTCGGCGCGTTCGTGTTCGGGGCGTGCGGTCACCACGCGGCCCGCACCGGCAATCCCACGCTGGTGGCGACCGGGTCCTGGATCCCGTGGTCGCTCGCGGCCGCGCGCCGCTGGTTCGTGCGGACGGATCGGCGTGCGTTCCTCGGCATGGTCGGCGCGCTCACGATGTCCGGGCTCGCCGGATTCCCGCAGGCGTTCGTGTTCCACGGGTACGCGTTCGGGATCTTCGGGCTCGTCCACGGCTTCGGGCGCGGGCCCGGCGCGTTGCGGCGCTGGTTCGGGTGGGGTCTCGCCGGTGCGCTCGCGATCGGGCTGCTCGCGATCCAGCTGTTCCCCACGCTCGAGTTCATGAAGCTCGCCCAGGACTCGAAGAACACGCCGGACATGCTCGCCTCCGGCACGCTGCATCCGTGGGCGCTCGGCAAACTCGTGATCCCGGACCTGCTCGGCCGCCCCACCGACGACACGAACGCGGCCTTCGCGCTCGAGGTCGGCAGCGGCTACTACCACCAGACCGAGCGCAGCACGTCGGTGTACCTCGGCGTGCTGCCGCTCCTGCTCGCGGCCTCCGTGCTGCTCGCGCCGGGTGATCGTCGCCGCGCCACCGCCGCCGCCGCCCTGCTCGCGCTGTTCGGGTGTGCGCTGTGCCTGCCGGGTCCTTCGAGCGCCCTGCTCACGACGCTGCCGGGGCTCGGCTTCTCGCGCCCCGACCGCGCGACGTTGCTCGCGAGCCTCGGCCTGGCCCTCCTCGCCGGACTCGGCGCGGATCGCCTCGCCGGGCGCGAGGGGCCCGGCGCGACTCGACCCGCGAACGGTCTCGCTTTCGTCGTCGGCGGCCTCGCGCTCGCGTTCGCGATCGCGATCCTCGCGGCCGCCGACCGGCTGCTGCCCGCGCGCGTGGCGGCGATCGCCGCCGACGCGATCCGACCCGGCGCGATCGCGGCCCTCGCGTTCGCGGCCGGCGCGCTCTCGCTCGTGGCGGCCCGCGCGTCCGGACGCCTGCCGGGCGCGGTGTTCCTCGCGCTGGCGCTGGCGCTCGTCGCCGCCGACCTCGGACCGTTCTTCCAGCGCCTCAACGTGATGCAGCCGAAATCGCGGATCTTCCCCGCCGCCCCGGCCGGAGGCGCGCTCGACTGGCTGCAGGAACGTCGACTCGAGGACGGACCGTTCCGGATCTTCCACTGGGAGCGCACGAACGGGCAGTTCACGGGCGCGCTGCCGCCGTCCACGGGCGCGATCTACGGCGTGGAGGACGCGCTCGGGTTCGACTCCCTGAACCTCGCGCGGCTCACGGAACTCATGGACGCGATCGATCCCTCGATCGTCGTCCGGCGCGGCAACTTCCGCGGCCCCGCGGATCCCCGGTCGCTGGACACTCCCTTGCTGGACCTGCTCGACGTCCGGTTCGTGGCCGCCACCCGCGCCGACGCCGCCGGCCCCGGCCCCTGGCCCGCCGGCGAGCCCGTGCCTGTCCCCGGTCTCGCGCTCTGGGAGCGGCCCTCCCGCGGCCGGGCCTTCCTCGTGGACGAGGTCCGCGTCCGATCCGATCCGCGGCAGATCCTGGCCGAGATGGCGGAATCCTCGTTCCGGCCGGATCTTGTGGCCTACTCGGAGGTTCCTGTACCGGGAGTGCCGCCCGCGCCGGCCGCCGCCGGGGACGCGAGATCGCCCCGGACGGACGGCGGGGCGGCGCCCGCCGGGATCGCCCGGCTCGCCGAGCACGAGGACGAACGGGTCGTGGTGGAGGTCGACGCGGAGCGGGCCGGGCTCCTCGTCCTGGCCGACGCGTACTACCCGGGCTGGAAAGCCTCGGTCGACGGCGAGGAGCGACCGATCCATCGGGTGGACCATCTGTTCCGCGGGGTCGCGGTGCGGCCGGGCGACCGTCGGGTCGAGTTCACGTACGATCCGGACTCGCTCCGGCACGGAGCGGGCGTCACCCTGGCCGCCGCGCTGCTCACCGTCCTCGCGACGTTCCTCGTTCCGCGACGCCGCCCGGCGTCGCTCCCGGAGGCTTCTTGATCCGCCCCCTCCTGTCGATCGCGCTCGGCACGCTCCTGCTCGCCTCCGTCGGTTGTCGTTCCGATGCGACCCGCAGCGGGCGCGTGTTCCTGATCGGCCTGGACGGCGCCACCTGGGACCTGCTGGATCCGATGCTGGACGCCGGCAAGATGCCGAACCTCGCGGGCCTGATCGCGGAGGGCACGCGCGCGCCGCTCGAGTCGCTCGTCCCCACCAAGAGCCCGGCGCTGTGGACCACGATCGCCACCGGCAAGTCGTTCGAGAAGCACGGCATCAACGACTTCACCGAGGTCACGTTCGACGACGGCACGAAGAACATGCGCGTGATGCACATGACGTCGAACATGCGCACCACGAAGGCGCTGTGGAACATCGTGGAGGGCGATCGCGGCCGCACCGCGTTCGTGGGCTGGTGGGTCAGCTATCCGGCGGAGCCGGTGGACGGCTACGTCGTGTCGAGCCGCGTGCCGCTGTCCCAGAGCGGCGGCAAGGACGCGCCGACGAAGGGAATCCTCACGGCCGACGGCGCCGGCGCGCAGACCTGGCCGCGCGAGCTGTACGACGACATCGTGCCGCTGATCCGTCCCGCCGAGAACGTGGCGTACGAGGAGGCCGCGCGCTTCATGGATCTCACGCAGGACGAGCTCGGACGCGACATCGTGGAGGGATTCCGCTGGGCGTACGCCGCGGACGAGACGTACCGCAAGGTCGCCGACCTGCTGCTGACGCGCGATCCCGACATCGATCTGTGGGGCCTGTACTTCAACGGCATCGACGTCGTGTCGCACCGCTACTGGCAGTACCTCGAACCGTCGCGGTATCCGAACGTGAATCCCGCGGAGATTCCGCGCTTCCGCGCGGTGATCGAGCGGTACTACGAGTACACGGACGAACTGCTCGGCGACATCCTCGCCAGGCGCCGGCCGGGCGACACGTTCCTCGTGGTGTCCGACCACGGCTTCCACGCGCACGGCCACAAGGACGGACCCGCGGGCATCTTCGTCGCCGCGGGCACGAACATCGAGCCGGGGGCGGAACTGCCGCCGGTCGAGCTCGTGGACGTCACGCCGACCGTGCTGGCGCTCCTGAACCTGCCCGAGGCGGAGGACATGGACGGCCGCGTGCTCGACGAGCTGCTCACGCCGGCCTGGCGCGACGCGTATCCCAGGCGTCGCGTTCCCACGTACGACACCGAGGAGTGGCTGGAGGCGCGCGATCACACGCCCATTCCCTCCGGCGCGGACGAAGAGCTCATGGAACGCCTGCAGGCGCTCGGGTACATGAACTGATGCGTATCGCGTTCGCGATCCCGGCCGCGCTGCTCGCGCTCGCGCTCGCGGGCTGCGAGGAGCCGGCGCCGCCCGCCCCGCCGCGCAGCATGATCCTCGGCCTCGACGGTTGCGACTGGCGCAACGCGTTGCCGCTCGTTCGCCAGGGCAAGCTGCCCACGGTGGAGGCGCTGTGGCGGGCCGGCGCGCGCGGCACGATGCTCACGAATCCGGACTACCGCTGGTCGCCGGTGCTGTGGACGTCGATCGCCACCGGCAAGCTGCCGCAGGAGCACGGGGTGACGAGCTTCATGGCGCAGGTCGAGGGCATGGATCGCTGGATCCCCACGCCGTCCACCGAGCGCAAGGTCCGCGCGCTGTGGAACATGTTCACGGAGAAGGACCGGAGTGTCGGCTTCGTGGGCTGGTGGGTCACGTGGCCGGCCGAGCCCGTGAAGGGCTTCATGGTCACCGATCACTTCTCCGTCTCGCGGTTCGACCTCGGCAACGACTACGAGCGCGAGCGCGAGTCCGTGTTCTCGGAGCAGGAGACGTGGCCGCCGGAGCTCGGCCAGCAGATCGCCGCGCTCAAGGTGCCGCGCCAGCGCATCGGCCGCGAGGACTACGCGCGCTTCGTGAACCTGCCCGCGGACTGGCAGTGGCCCGAGCACTTCCGAAAGTTCGACAAGGCCTCCGAATTCGCGATCGCGCACTCGGTGGATCGCACGCACTCCGGCGCCGGCCAGCGCCTGCTCCGTGACGTGGAGCCCGATCTGTTCGGCGTGTTCCTCCAGGGCATCGACATCATGCAGCACTACTACTGGGAGTACCTGGACCCGTCGCAGGCGTTCTGGTCGCCCTCCGACGCCGAGGTGCGCGAGTACGGCGAGGCGATCGAGCGGTACTACGGGTGGATCGACGGCGTGGTCGCGGACCTGGTGGAGGCGGGCGGCGACCGCGCCGTGCTGATCGTGTCCGATCACGGGTTCCGCCCGGCCGACGATCGCTACGAGGACAAGCACATCTCGGGCGAGCACCGCCGGCAGGCGGTATGGCTGTTCGCGGGGCCGGGCGCGCGCCGCGACGTGATCGTGCCCGAGACCGACGCGGTGGACGTGACGCCCACGATCCTCGCCTACCACGGCCTGCCGGTGGCGCACGACTTCGACGGCGACCCCGTGCTCGACGTGATGACTCCGGAGTGGCAGGCGGCCCATCCGGTGGAGTGGATCGCCACCTGGGAAACGTCGCCTCTCGCGCGGCGCGAGCTGCCCGGCAGCTCGAACGCCCGCGACCTCGAGGAGCGGATCCGCGCGCTCGGGTACATCGAATGACGTGGCCGCGCGTCCTCGGGCTCGTGCTGCTCGCGGGCGCGCTGGCAGGCTGCGCGCGCGAGCCGGCGAAGGCGCCCGCGGATCGGCCGGACCTCGACACGCTCGTCCTGGTGACGCTCGACACGTTCCGGCAGGACCGGCTCGGCAGCAACGGCGATCCGCAGACCCGCACGCCGAACTTCGACCGGTTCGCGCGCCGCGCCGCTTGCTGGCGCAACGCCGTCACCGCGATCCCGCTCACCACACCGTCGCACGCCACGATCCTGTCCGGCCTCTCGCCGCGCGGGCACGGGCTGATCGCGAATCGCATGCGCCTCGACGAGAGCGTGGTCACGTTGCCGATGCGGCTCCGCGACGCCGGCTGGCGCACGGCGGCCGTGGTCTCCGCGCGCGTGGTGCTCGGCCCGGAGTTCGGACTCGACCGCGGGTTCGACACCTACGACGTGATCGAGCCCGCCACCCGTCCCGCCTCGGGTGAAGGCGCGCAGACGACGGAGACGGCCCGCCGCCTCCTCGCCGAACACGACGGTCGGCCGACGTTCCTCTGGGCCCACTTCTTCGACGCGCACCTGCCGTACGCGCCGCCGGCCCCCTGGGACGGTCTCTACGACTCCGGCTATGACGGCGCGTACCGCGAGCCTTCCCTCGGACTGCAGCGGGAACTCGCCGAGGGCGACGACGTCGACGCGCGCGACGTCGCCTGGCTCGCCGCGCAGTACGCGGGTGAGATCTCGTTCCTCGACCGCTGCTTCGGGGACCTCCTGCGCGACGTCGATCTGGATCGCGCGGCCGTGCTGGTGACGGCCGACCACGGCGAGGGCCTGTACGAGCACCGCCGCTACTTCGGGCATGACACGTTGCTGTACGACACCGCGCTGCGTGTGCCGTTCCTGCTCCGCACGCCGGACGCCCGCGGCGGCGTCCGCTCCGAGGACGCGCGCACGCTCGACGTGGCCGCGACCCTGGCCGGTGTTGCGGGCCTGCCGACAGGCGGCACCGAGGGTAGGGACCTCCGTCGCGCCGCACCGCGCACCGGCGACGACACGGCCTTCGTGGCGGAGACCCATCCGGCCCGCGAGAAGGCGTGGCCGTCGTACGCGCTCCGCAACGGAGACTCCAAGCTCATCTGGTCCCCGCGCTCGCGCACGCGCGAGTGCTACGACCTCGTCTCGGATCCGGCCGAGCGACACGATCTCTCCGGCGAGGGTTCGGACTACTTCCGGATCCTCGGCGAAGACCTGGAGCTCGACCTGCGCACGCGACCGACCGGCACGATCCGCACCGTGGACGACGAGCGCGGCGGCCCGGACGACGCGACGCTCGAGCAGCTGAAGGCACTCGGGTACGCGGGATGAAACGTCGGCTCGCGCTGGCCGCGCTCGCGATGGCGCTCGCGTCCTGCGCGCCGGAGCCTCCGGGGCGAACACTGCTGCTGATCACGGTGGACACGCTGCGCGCGGATCACGTCGGCGCGTGGGGGAATCCCGAGGGAACGTCGCCGGAGCTCGACCGCCTCGCGCGCGGCGCGGCCCAGTTCCGCCAGTGCCTGTCCGTGTCCTCGTGGACGATGCCCGCCATGGGGACGCTCGGGACCGGCCTTCCCCCTTCGGAGCACGGCCTGCTGTACTGGCACATGCCGCTCGCGGACGTTCCGGAGACGCTGTCCGAGGTGCTCGCGCAGGGCGGAATCCGCAGCGCGTTCTTCGGCAATCCGATCCCGCGGCTGGAAGGGCTCGATCGCGGCTTCGACACGTGGCAAACGTTCGAGGGCAACGACCACGCGGCCGTCGTCGCGGCCACGCGCTGGCTCGGGAAGAGTGGTGGCGATCGATTCGTGTGGGTGCACCTGCTCGGCCCGCACGCTCCGTACGATCCACGGCCCGCGGATCTGCGAACGCGACCCGGCGTCTCCGCGGAGGCACTCTCATACGAGGGTGAGGTGCGCACCGTCGATCGCGAGGTCCGTACGTTGCTGCGCGCGGTCGGCCCCGAGGCGGCGGTGATCGTGACCGCGGACCACGGCGAGACGCTCGACGAGCGCCGCACCATGCAGTTCGACCACGGCAAGCGTCTGTACGAGGAGCTGCTCCGCGTGCCCGGCCTCTTGCGTTTCCCGGGCGCCGCGCCCGAGCTCGTGTCGCGCCCGGTGATCCTGGCGGACTTCCCGGTGACGATCTGCGACTGGTTCGGCGAGGCGCCGCCGGCCGGCGCCTACGGCGAGTCTCTCGCACCGCTCGTGCGCGGCGATCGCTCCGCGCCGCGCCGCGAGGTCACGTTCGCGTCCGTGGTGGAAGACGAGCCGCCCGCCCACCGCGACCGGCGCTGGACCGCCCGCGGCGAGCGCTGGAAGGCCGTGTACAACGTGGACAAGGATCGCTGGGATCTCTTCGACCTCGCCCTCGATCCGAAGGAGCGCATCGACGTGTCCGCGGAGCACCCGGCCGAGCTCGAGTACCTCCGGCGCGAGCTCGAGGACTGGCGCGCGGACCACGCGTTTCCGGACCTGCCGTTCGATCGTCGCTTCACGCCGGCCGAGCTGGAGCGGTTGCAGAGTCTCGGGTACCTGGGCGGGGCGGATCGCTAGGCGCAGACCGTGGGCAGTCCCGACCTCAGGACCTGCTCAAGAGCGTTGGCTCGCTCTCGGCGGCCGCGGGATCTGGCGATAGCTGACGTCCAGGGAGGCATTGCTCAGGCGGAATGCCTCCGCGGTGAACAGAAGACGGGTGGCTCCGCTCTCGGGCTCGGAGATCGAGAGGCCACGTCGCGGACGGGCGAAGTGAAGCCCGCGGCGGAGGCGATGGCCGGAAGCAGTGTTCCGAGGGCGACGATGACCAGCAGGTTCCGGTTCATGGGGTCTCTCCTCGCCGATAGAGGTCCTTGATCTGACTCCAGGACGACGACTCCACGGACACGATCCCGCAGCCGGCGGGGAAGGCGCCGATCTGGCCGCAGCCGAGAGCGCCCGGCTCGACGCAGGGGGAGTTCTCCTGGACGGTAAAGTCTCCGGACTCCGGATCGCAATAGAGCGGATCGATCTCGCGGTCCGTGGGGGAGAGCGGGATGCCGACACCGGTGGGGTTGTCCCAGTAGACGTTGCAGGAGGTCGTGAGGGAGCCGGAGCCCCAGACGAAGATCGGAGACTGCCCGGAGTGTGTTCCGGTAACCACATTGTTCTCGAACTGTGTCGGCGTCACGACGAACACGGCCGCCCCGCCCCAGAACGTAAACTCCTGAGTATTGCCGTGAAACGTGTTCCCGCGAACGATGCACGGGCCGGTCCCGGCTACAGCGAGCCCGCCACCAACGGCCGTACCGACCGTAGCATTGTCTAGAAACAGGCAATCCTCGACCAGCTTCGATCCGGAACCTCCCGCGATGAGGCCGCCCGCCGAGTTCGGAGAGGAGGTGTTGCCCTCGAAGCGGCACCCGCGAATCACCACGCCGGCCTGATAGGTGCTGATTCCCAGACCCGTGCTCGGGTTGTTCTCGAATACGCAGTCCTCGATGAGTGCGGACTCGGGGGGCTGGGAGGTGTTTCCATTCAACGAGGCCGCAGAGTTCGTGCACTCACGAAACACGGTTCGGATCAGGTTCAGGTGGCCGTTCGAGTGATAGAGACCGCCGCCGGAATTCCCGACACAGTTCACGAACTCGCAATCCATGATGTCGACATCACCATTCGCAGCGACACCGGCCCCAGTGCTTCCGCCCGCGTCCATGTCGCGGAAGATGCAGTGCCGGAAGGTCACCCGGCCGGCCACGAATGCTCCGCGAGCCGACACTGGTGCTCCGGTGATCGTGAATCCGTCCACCTCGGTCAGTTCGGATGCAATCCCGGTGCACCACACCGTCGCGGACTGCGTCGAGCCCATCCCAAGCATGTCCATGGTTGTGACCGAGGCCCCGCCTACCGAACGGAGCACCACGCCGTCCGGCATGAACGCGCAGGCCCGGGTTGACCACCCGTCCACCCGGACCTCCGAGTCGGTATACGTCCCCGGCGCGACGAGCACCGTGTCGC
>JAGQIB010000288.1:8612-9258 GCA_020431545.1 Gemmatimonadota bacterium | reverse complement strand
CCCTCCCAGGTGTGAATCGTGGTCACGTTCTCGAGGAACTGCGCGCCGGCCGGCGAGGGCGCGAGGGCGAAGGCCGCGACGATCGAGGCGAGCCGGATCGGAGGTGTGTTCATTTCGGGTCTCCTTGGAAACGCGGGAATCGCGCTTTCCCCGCATAGGCCGGGCGATCCGGCAAGTGGACGACCCCAGTTGTAAATGCCCTGTGATCCGGCCCCCTGATCCCGTCCCCTTCGCTTGACGTGTTCCGTCGCCGGTTTCCAAGCTGGAGGAAACGCTCCCCGTTCCCCGGCTCGCCCATGATCTGGCACACCACGCGCCCCTCGCTGCTCCTCCGCCTGCGCGATCCTTCCGATCGCCGCTCGTGGGCGGAGTTCGACGCGCGCTACGGCGAGCTGATCGTGCGGTACTGCCTCCGCCGCGGCCTGCAGCTCGCCGACGCGGAGGACGTGCGCCAGGAAGTCCTCGTGAGCCTCGCGAGCGCGCTGAAGACGTTCGAGTACTCGCCGGAGCGCGGTCGCTTTCGCGGCTACCTCGGTCGCGCCGTCCGCAACGCGATTTTCCGGCAGGCCACGCGTCCATACCGGGTGCGGGAGGCGCTAGGGGGAGACGAGGGGCTCGACCGGGCGCCCGAGGCGCCGGCCGACGA
>JAGQIB010000288.1:3044-8507 GCA_020431545.1 Gemmatimonadota bacterium | reverse complement strand
TCGATCGAGACCGTGTGCGAGCGCACGGGACTCACTCCCGCCGCCGCTCACAAGGTGAAGCAACGGATCCGCGATCGGCTCCGCGAGCTCGTGCGCGGGCAGCTCGAGGAGGAGGAGGAGGCAGGTCTTTGGAGATAGGAGATCCGCGCACCGGCGGCGACGCCTTCCTGCGGGAGTTCGGCTTCCACGACGACACCTGGCTCGACCGGCTGCGCGAAGCCGAAGACGAGGCGCCGTGGGGTCGAGCGGGAATGTACGAGATTCGCGAGGAGATCGGCCGGGGCGGACAGGGCGTGGTCTACCGCGCCCGCGATCCGCAGACCGGACGCGACGTGGCGATCAAGTGCCTCGTGGGCGGAGCGTTCGCGTCTCCCGCGAATCGACGTCGTTTCTCGCGCGAGATCTCGGCCGCCGCGTCCCTGCGGCACCGGAACGTCGTCACGTGGCTCGGTGTCACCGAGGTGCGCGGCCAGCCCGCGATCGCGCTCGAGTGGATCGACGGCGTGCCGATCGACCGCTGGGCGGCCGGCGAGGGCGCGCGCCGACCGATCGATGCGATCGTCCGAGTGATGACGCAGGTCGCGGAGGCGATCCGTCACGCGCACCAGCGCGGAGTGCTCCATCGCGACCTGAAGCCGTCGAACATCCTCGTCGACGCGAACGACGTTCCCCACGTGCTGGACTTCGGGCTCGCGAAGAGCGCGCGCGATGCGTCCGAGACGTTCACCGCGACCGGCCAGTTCCTCGGCACTCCGGCGTACGCGTCGCCCGAGCAGGTGCGCGGGAGCGCCGACGCGTTCGACGTCCGCTCCGACGTCTACGCGCTCGGCGTCCTGTTCTACGAGCTGCTCACGGGCCGGATGCCGTACGACCTCGGTCGCACGCTGGTCGAGGCGTTCGAGAGCATCGAGCGGGCCGAGCCTGCGCGGCTGCGATCCCTGGCCCCCGACGTCCCGGCGGACCTCGAAGCGATCGTGGCGAAGATGCTCGAGAAGGACCCCGCGCGACGTTACCAGTCGGTCGATTCCTTCCTCACGGACCTCGACGCGTTCGGGCGCGGCGCGCCGGTCGCCGCACGTGAGCCGAGCGCACTGTACACGCTGCGCAAGTCCGTCCGTCGTCATCAGCTCGCCGTATCACTCGCGGCCGCCGGCCTGCTCGTGGCGCTCGGCTGGGGAACGACGATGGCCGTGCTGCTTCATCGGTCGGAAGAGGAACGAGCGCGCACGGTAAGGGTGCAGGCGTTCCTGGAGTCCACGCTTCTCCCGGAGGGTTCGAGTGCTGCGGCGGTGAACTACCGGCTCGTGGATCTTCTCGCCCGCGCGGCATCGCGCATCGACACGGAGTTCGCGACCGAGCCGGAGCTCGCGGCGCGCCTGCGACTCAAGGTCACCGAGATTTACGCGCAGCTGTGGCGCTGGGACGACGTCGCGCGCGAGGCACGCCTCGCGCTGCCCACTCTTCGCGCGGTTCACGGCGACGAGAGCGAGCCGGTGGCGCACGCGCTGTTCCTGCTCGGAGAAGCCGCGGCGTTCCGGGGAGATCCGGAGGCGGTCACGCTCGAGGAGGAGTCGCTGCGGATCCGGCGACGTCTGTTCGGGGACGAGAGCCGGCAGGTCGCGGCCGCGCTGTCCGGGCTCGCGCTCGCGTGCTGGCGTTCCGACACGGCCGACGGTATCGAGCGCGCCGAGGCGAGCTACCGGGAGGCGGTGCGCATCTACGACCGGCGGGGGGAAGCGCCTTCCTTCACGTCGGCCGGCACGAACTACTCGTTCGCGGCATTCCTGTACGCGCGCGGGCGCTACGCGGAGTCCGTCCCTCGGTTCGAGCGAGCGCTCGCGCTGTACGACGGGTTGCCGGAGGCCGCCGACGTCCATCGCCTGCGCTGTCAGGAGAACTACGCCTGGGCGTGTCTCGCGCTGCCGGACTCCGCCCGCGCCGAGCGCGTCTTCCGGGAGTGCGTGGCGGCGCGCCCGGAAGGCAGCGTCGACGAGTCGCTGCCGGAAACCACCTGGCAAGTCGGACGGCTGTGCGAGGCCGCCGGCAGGCAGAACGAAGCCCGCGAGTGGTTCCTCCACTCGCTCGCGGCCCGTGCGGCGCTCGTGCGAGGGACCGGGCTCCCGGCGGTCCCGCCGGACACGCCGGCTTCGGATCTGCTCGCGTCCCTCCACGATGCAGCCGACGTCGAGACCTGGGCGCCGACCGTCGACGACTACCGAGCCGTGTTCGCCGCGCCCTAGATCCGCACTTCAGTGGATCTCGGGGCGTACTCCGATCGTGATCCTCGGGTTCGGGTTCTCCAGGTTCAGCGGACGCCCCTCGGCGAACCGCGAGAGCTCCTCGAGGAACTCGTCGACCTGCGCGAGGCTCTCCTTGTCGAGCGCGTAGCTCTCGAAGTCCCTCCCCGCACCCGCCACCAGATCCCTCGCCGGCGCGTCGCCGGGATGCGGTTGAAGCAGCGCACGGCGGATACTCGTCCTCATGTCGGACAGCGCCTGCGAGATCGCCAGCAGGCGCACCCAGCGGTGATCCGTCCAGGACATGAACTTCGCTTCCTGGGGACTCGACACGAAGCGCTCCCGAAGAAGACGCCCCGCTTCCAGCCCGCGGAATGCGAGGCTCCTCACGACCTTGCACGGCATCTCGAGATTCAGGCCGCCCTCGCCCTCGAACTGCCAGACGGTCGCGACCCGCTGCCGGTATCCCGGAAGGCGGAGGAACGCGTTGTCGAACCACGACTGCATGCTTCCGAAGATGAGGCCCGCGAACTTCTTGGTCTCGTTCGGTCCGTGCGCGGGATCCTCCGCCCAGGTTTCCTGCAGACCGGCCTTGTTGCTCCGCGGGAAGAAGACGTTCTTGCGTTCGTCCTCGCTCCGGGCGGCGCCGGGCGGCGCGGCGGCGAGGTTGATTCCGAACGTCGGCCACCGGGGAATCAGGCCGTCGAACGAGTGGATGGGGAAATTCGACGTGATTCCGCCGTCCGAGAACCACACTCGATCCGCGATCCGCGTCTGGTCGACCACCTTCTGGCCGTATCGCACGGAGTACAGCGGAACGGCGGAGAGCAACCCCGGGAAGCTCAGACTGAGCCGGACCGCCACGAACACGGGCACGTCTTCCGGCGCGGGGAAACCGAAGAGTTCCACGCGGTCCCCCGCCTCGTGGCGATCCCGGGAGACGGTGCGCTTGCCGGGTTTTCGCGCAGCGTTCCTGAGACAAGCGACGACCTCCGCCGGGAGGACACCGTCGAGTTCGTCCGGATCGAAGTAGAAGCGTTTCCACACCGTGGACATCGGGAACCGGTACGGGCGGCCGTGAGTGAGCGCGGTCGCGATCGCCTCGAAGTTGATGTGCTTCGGCGGTTCGCGGTCCTCCTTCTCGCGGGAGTCACCGGCCACGTGCCCCGGCAGGTCATCGATGAGCGCCGCAAGCTCGGGATCCGGGTGACGGGCGGACCAGAGCTGTCCGAACGTGAGTGGCTGATTCTTCGGAAGTCCCGCCGCCTCCTGGATGAGCTCGTAGAGCCAGCGCGAGAGCGAGGGCAACTCGTCGCCCGGCCCGGCCGCAAGCCCGCCGCAGAGACCGAAGCCGTTGCTCGGAAGCGCGGCGAGTGCCCGTTTCATTCGAAGGAAGAGCATGATGGCGACGCCGAGGATGATCCCGACGAGGGCCACGACTCCCCACCGGAGCCAGGCGAGCCAGCCGCCCGCCGGCAGCCCGACGAGAAGGAGAGCCAGGCCCAGGCCGAGCAGCCCTCCGACGAGGGCCGAGAACGGAAACGTCCGGCAGACTCCCACGAGCGTGCCGATCCCGAACTTGCCGGCTCTCATCGCGGCCAGAACCGCGGCGAGCAGCGGCCGGGTCCCGGGGTCCGCCCGGAAGATCTCGAGAAAGGCGCCCGGACGCGCCAGCTTCTTGGGCAACTCGGCCAGCAGCTCGAACCCGGCCGAGGGGTTCTGTCGGTCCGTCCGGCGTCGATACTCCGCGGCCGCCGTGAGGCCCGCCGCGATCGCGCCGGCCGAGGTGCCGGCGATGTTCACGAACGAGAACGAGCGCGCGAGTTCGCAGATCGCATACGGGTACACGATTCCGCTGGTGACTCCGCCCTTCATCACGACGTCCGCGAGCCGACCGGGCATCGTGAAGTCGAAATCGGGGGTCGTCCACCCGGCATCGGTCCCGTCGGGGCGCTGCGTGGACACGATCAGTCCGTGTTCCAGAACGGACGCGAGAAGAAGATGACGTAGGTGTCACCCGTCTCCGAAGACGTCCCGAGATCCGCCCACAGGCCGATGCTCAACGGGGTCAGGGAGGTCGCGTTGTTCGGTCGATCGTCCAGGAGATTGAACGTGAGCTTCGGTCGGTAGCGGACGGTGCGTCCGTCCGACCAGGACTTCGAGAACAGCTCCTGATCCGTCATGATCTCGGACTGCCCGACCAGGGCCTCGAGAGTGATCTGGGCGTAGCGCTTGCTCGTGTCGCCCATCGCCATCTTCCCGCTCAGTCCCGCGAACATGTAGCTGCTCGCGTCCTGCACCACGTTGCTCGGATCGCTCTGGGCGTCGAAGACGAATCCCGTGTTCCAGGTGGCGAAGAGGCTCCGGTCGCTGTCGCCGCCGATCCGCCACCGGATCGTCGCGTCGGCCAGGACCGATCGCCGCACCTGCGCGAAGTCCTCGGGGGTCGTCGACGCCGCCGTATCTTCGGCCGCCACGAGGTAACCGAAGTTCGCCATGGACAAGATGAACGTCGACTCGACGTTCCGGGACAGACCGACCTCTCCGATCAGTGCGAGAAGCGGCTCGTTGCCCTTCGTCTCCTCGGCGAGCGCCGAGTTCGAAGGAGTCTCGAAACTCGCCGCGCCGAAGCTGTAGCCGAGCCACAGGGTGACACTGTCCTCTGCGGCCGTGGACCGCGGAAACGCGAAGCAGACCACGACCAGCAGGAGAACGAGGTTGCGTCGGTTCAAGGGACACCTCGGGGTGGGGGGAGCGACCGCGACGTGTCGCCGGCCACGATTCGCCCGAAGCCGAGGCGAACGACGCCGCAAGCCGAGTGCCGACGAAAGCTAACACGGTGGCGATCGGTCCGCAACCGGGCCGCGACGCGGCTCCCCATGGGCCGCCACGGCGGCAGAAACGACGACGGCCGGCCGGAAATGATCCGGCCGGCCGCCCCCCGAGAACCTCGAGTCCCCGTCTACTCCTGCACGCGGATCCAGGTCGGACGGAAGTCCGTGGTGGTCCGGTCCACCAGATTGCGAACCAGCGCGCTCTTCGCACCGCCGACGTCCGAGGAGCCACCGCCCCGCACACCGCCGGTCTTCGAGACCGACACCGCGGCCAGCGTCTGCCGATCCGTCGCCGAACTGCTCCAGATCGTGGCGCCGGACTGCGTGTCGTACATCTTCATCACGAGCGATCCCTCGAGCTCCGCCTTCGCCTTCAGCGTGGAGAGGCCCGA
>JAGQIB010000288.1:0-3003 GCA_020431545.1 Gemmatimonadota bacterium | reverse complement strand
GTCTCGACCCCGTGCTTCTTGCCGATCGCGCGCAACGTCTCCGGCGTGAGCAGGAACGCGCCGACGTCGCGGAGCACCTGCGACTCGTTGCCGAGCTCGAGCACGGGCACGCCCGGCTGCGCGGTCTGGATCGCCGCGACGAACGCGCGGTTCGCCTCGGTGCCGAGCGTGTTGCCGGGCTGGGTGGTAACATCGAGCATGCCGACTCGCCCGTACTGGCGCAGATCGAGGCGCGGCGGCCCCTGCACCATCCGACTGGACGAACAGGCCGCCAGGCTGAGGGTCAGCGCGATCGCGCCGATTCCGAAGATCTTCCGCTGCATGAAATCTCCCCTCCTAGGGCTCGTCTCCCATCGGCGGAGAGGGCGGGGCGGCTGAGGGTGGATTCCCGAGACACGGATTCGCTCGCACGGGCGCGGGCCAAGGGCTGCAAACGTTCGCAACATCCGGTGGCGCGCCGCGTCCGCGGGCGGGCGAACAGCGCCCACGATCGGTCATCCCAGTGCATCGGGAGCAATCGCACGTCACGAGTTGCAACATCCGCCTCAGGGGGCGACACGGGAGGAGCGAGGGGGTAGTCTCAGAACGTCGAGTTCCGCAGATCCCGAGACCGACGCCCCTGCCACGGAGGGTCCGATGAACCGAAGCACGACCGTCGCCGCGCTCGCTCTGACCGCGCTGACCGCCACGGCGCTGCTCGCTCTCCCCCGCCTCGGTCGCACCGGCGACGTCGATGCGGTCACGAAGCTCGCCGAGCCGGTTGCGCCGGCCGCCCGCGGCACGTTGCCGGACCTCACCGGCATGTGGGAAGGCGCGTGGGCCGACACCGTGTTCTTCGTGGGCGGCACGCTTTCGTTCGACATCATGCAGAACGGCAACATGGTCACCGGAACCGGCACGATCGGCCTGCAGGCGCTCGGACTCGGCGAGCGCACGGGCACGGCGACCGGCACGATCTCCGGAAGCACGATGACGTTCTCGTTCTCGGCCGACAGCGTGGGCATGGGCAACGGCACGCTGAACGGCGGAACGGCGTCCGGCACGGGCAACGTCACGGCGCCGCTGAACTTCGGCAACTTCACCTTCGACGGCGTCGCCACCGACGTCTCGATCGCCGGCACGTTCGGGTTCACGAACCCCGGCAGCGGCGGCGGCACGGGCGCGCTCACCAAGACGAGCGCGGTGGAAGACCGGAGCTGGTCCGGGATCAAGGCGGCCTATCACGTCGACGGCGAGTGACGCGTCCCGCGAGTGAAACGTCGGCGGGTTCGCGGGCGCGCCGCGGACTCGCCGCCCTGATCGACTTACTGCTCGCTCTCGCGCTCGCGTTCCTGCTGCTGGAATCGACCGGCGAGTACTTCGCCGCGCGCTCGGTGCCCACGCTGCACGTCGGCGAGCCGGGCACGTGGTGGCGCGGGCCGGTGCCGCTCGTGCTCGGGCTGTTCGGTACGCTCGTGTACGGATTCCCGTTCGCGTACGCCGCCGTGCTCGGAACGGCGTTGCTGTTCGGGCGCACGCCGGGGCAGATCGTGGCGCGGCTCGAAGTGGTGGAGGCGGCGGGCGACGCCGCCTCCCGAGGCGCAGTCTGCCGGCGATTCCTCCTGCACGCCGCCGGCGCCATCGGGATGACGTTCGCGCTGGTGATCGCGAGCTGGCCGCTGCTTGCGGCGGCGGTTCTGTTCGGACTCTTCATTGCGGCGGAGTCGGCGTTCGCGGCGCTCGGAGGGGGGCGATCGCTCGTGGATCGGTGGTCCCGCACGAACGTTCGGGGGCCGGAGCGGGCCTGACAGCCGGCGGGCGGCGGCCGCCGAGCCCCTTCCCCCCTTGCGCGATTCCCGCGGAGACCCTATCTTGCCCCAGTCGTCAGGCGCCTGCCTGACCGCGGCGACAACAGGACCCCGCCCGGGGTCAGCCGCCACTCGAATCTCTCTTCCCTTCGCTGTTGTGTGGGTCGGGAACGAACGGCCCTGAACGCGCCGACGTGCGTTTGCACGTGCGCGCGAGCACGGCGGAGAACGTTTTGATCAATACCCCTCGGACCCGGGATGAACGCCGGGCCTCGAACGACACCCGGGCCGCGCGCCCGGCCGCCCGCGTGATTGCGCCGGACGGTTTCGCCCCCTTTGGGTTCCACGAGACCCTGTGCCGCGGGATCCGCGCCGCGGGGTTCACGGAGCCGCGCCCGATCCAGCGGGACGCGATCCCCGCCGGCCTCGAGGGCCGCGACATCCTCGGCCTCGCGCAAACCGGCACGGGCAAGACGGCGGCGTTCGCGCTGCCCCTGCTGCAGCGCCTGGTGACCGAGCCGGGCGACGGGCCGCGCGTGCTCGTCCTCGCGCCGACGCGCGAGCTCGCCTCGCAGATCACGAACGAGATCGACACGCTCGCGCAGTTCGCGCCGGTGAGCACGGCGGTGATCTACGGTGGCGTACCGATGAACCGTCAGATCAAGGCGCTGCGGCGCCGCCCGCAGATCGTGGTGGGATGCCCCGGCCGCGTGCTCGACCTGATCGAGCAGCGCATCCTGCAACTGGGCAAGATCGAGACGCTCGTGCTGGACGAAGCGGATCACATGTTCGACATGGGCTTCCTGCGCGACATCCGCAAGATCCTCGCCGCACTCCCGCGCGAGCGGCAGAACCTGCTGTTCTCGGCGACGATGCCCAAGGAGATCCGCGGACTCGCGGATGATCTGCTGCACCGGCCGCACGTGGTGGAGCTCGCCGGCAACGGCCCCGCCGGCACGATCGACCACGCGCTGTACCCGGTGGCCGAGAGCCGCAAGCGCGAGCTACTGGACGCGGTGCTGCAGCGCGCGGATTCCGCGATCGTGTTCACGCGGACGAAACGTCGCGCGCAGATGCTCGCCACGCACCTTCAGAAGAAGGGCTTCCGCGCGGTCGGCCTGCAGGGCAACATGTCCCAGAACGCGCGCGACCGCGCGATGAACGGATTCCGCACGCGACGGTTCGACATCCTCGTGGCGACGGACATCGTGGCGCG
>JAGQIB010000287.1 GCA_020431545.1 Gemmatimonadota bacterium | reverse complement strand
ACGTGGCGGATGACGGTGGGATAGCCGGCTCGCTGGAAGCGGGCCGCGTCCTGGCGGGCTCCGGCTTCCGTCGTCTGCGACGTGAGGTGCACGCCGAAGCGCGGTCCGGCCGGGACGGCCGCCGGTGACGGCGGCGGAGTCTGCGTGGCGGGAGCGGTCGACGCCTCCGGAGTCGTTGCCGGCGCGGACGTCGACGCGGCCGGTTCGTCGATCGCGACCGCGGGCGTCTCCTCGGCTCCCGTCGGGGAACCGGCGGGACCGTTCCGATCGGACGGGAGACGCGGGTCCAGATCGCCGACGCCGACCGGCAGGCCGGCCTCACCGCGAGTCACCGCCTCCTCCACGGCATCGTCGAGCGCCGTGTGCGGAGGCGTCGTCGTCTCCGGCGAAAGACCTTCTCCGTCTTCCGACGGCAGAGCATCCGTCGGGCCCGCCGCGGTCTCCGAGGCTTCCGCCGGCAAGGCATCCTGCCCACTCTGCCCGCTCGCCGCGACCGGTGCGTTCTCCGTAGGCCGGGGGCCGACCGCCGCGACCTCGGTCTTCGCCGGGCGGCCGCGCATCAGGTTCCAGCCGAGTACGGCCGCGAGCACGAGCGCCGCCGCGATCGCGACACCGATCCACGGTCCCCGACCGCGCGAACCCGCGGGTTCCTCGATCGGCGCCGGATCGTCGAGGGCCGAGAGCGCGCGCTCGATCGCGTCGTCCACGGGCGCGGCCGCGCTTGCCTCCTCCGCGACCGGCGGCGGGGCAGGCATCTCCGGGAGCACGTCGGCCCGTGCCACCGGGACCTCCGCCGTCGGCGGGCGTGAAGGAGCGGCGGGCGGCGGCGGAAGTTCGGCCTCGACCTCGGCCGCTGGGACCGCCGGGGCCGACTCGATCTCGAACGGCACGGGTTCCACCGGCGCGACGTCGAGCGGCGCCGGCGTCTCGGCGACCTCGGGTTCCTGCCAGGTGGCGCCGTGCACGATCAGCGGCTCCTCGTCCGGAATCGTCGGCTCCGTGACCTCGGACTCGGCCGCGAGCACGGGATCCTCCGCGATCGCCTCCGCGATCGGCTCGGGGACGGGGACCGCCGGGGGCGGCGCAGCCACCGGCTCGTCGCGCAGGATCGCGAGAATGCCCACGCACTTCTCCCGGCCGAACGTGTCGCGGAGCCGGCGCGTCTTCGCCGCATCCGACGCCCCGATCTCGTGCACGAGAATCCACGCGTCGATCTCGGCGAGGAAGCGGGCCGCGGCGCGCGTGTCGCGCAGGTCGGGACCGTTCACGAGAACCAGATCGCCGGTCCGCGCGAGCTCGTCGAAGAGCGCGCGCACCGCGTCCGAGCCGAACGTGCCCTCGAGGTCCGTCGTGCCCGAACCGACCGGCAGCAGATTGAGGCCCGGCGTCTGAGTCGGCGCGACGACGCGCGGCGAACGCACGCCGTAGCGCAGAACGTCCACGAGTCCTTCCTGCGCGCGGTCCCGATCGTCGAACGACAGGTGCGCCGCGCGCACGTCGGCGTCGACGAGGATCGCGGTGCGCTCGGCCGCCACCGACGCGCCGAGCAACGAAGCGACGACCGCGCGGTGCGCGGACGAAACGTCGCCGAGCAACCCGACGGAGGCGCCGCGCCCGTGCGGGGACAGCAGCAGTCGATCGGCCGCGCGGTGGTACTCGCGTCGCGCGCGCTCGTCGGCGGGAAACATCGGAGTGATCACGCCGTCCTCGACGAGAGGCGGCGGCAACGTACCCAGCAGAGGAATCTCGAGTTCGAGCGCGGCTTCCTCGGGTGTCGCGAAGCCCGTCACGGTGTCCATCCTTCCCCTCCTCCCGAACCGCCGAACCGTGTCCGGATCGCGCGGACGCACTCGTCGTCTTCTCCGGGGCCGAGACTGCGCGGATCCAGCAGGACCCGCTCTTCCTCGATCCTCCCGACGACCGGCAGCGGCAGATGCCGCAAGGCGGCCGCCAGAGCGGCCGCCGCCATCTCCCGGTGGACGAGCGCGCATGCGAACGAATCGAGCCGGGCTCCCGGCACCGAACCGCCGCCGACCTCGCCCTGCGTGGGGACGACCTCCGTCCGCAGGTCCGCGATGCCGGCGAGCCCGTCCGCGATCGCGTGGGCCCGCTGGCGCATCTCCTCGGACGAGGCCTCGAGCGCCCGCAGTACGGGCACGCGTTCCCTCGCTCGGACCGGATCTTCCAGGAGATCGAGCGTCGCCGCAAGGGCCGCGATGGTGAACTTGTCGACGCGGAGCGCGCGGGCCAGCGGATTCCTGCGGAGCCGGTCCAGGACCGCCCGTTTCCCGAGCAGGATCCCGGCCTGGGGACCGCCGAGGAGCTTGTCCCCGGACAGCGTCACGAGGTCCACGTCGGCCCGCAGGCTCTCGGCCAGGCTCGGCTCGGAGGCGGCCACCGGCAGGTCGACGAGCGCGCCGGAACCCAGGTCGTGCAGGACGGGAACTCCCCGGCGGCGACCGAGCTCGACGAGCTCCGCGAGTGGCGGCTCGGCCACGAAGCCGTCCTGCCGGAAGTTCGAGCGATGGACCTTGAGCAGCAGCGCGGTGTCCGGGCCGATCGCCCGCTCGTAGTCCGCGAGATGGGTCCGGTTCGTGGTCCCGACCTCCACCAGGCGGGCGCCCGCGCGCGCCATCACGTCGGGGATGCGGAAGGAACCGCCGATCTCCACCAGCTCGCCGCGCGACACGATCGCTTCGCGTCCCTGCGCGAGCTCGTTCAGCGCGAGCACGAGCGCTCCGGCGTTGTTGTTGACGACGAGCGCG
>JAGQIB010000286.1 GCA_020431545.1 Gemmatimonadota bacterium | reverse complement strand
CCATGATGATCGCGACGTGACGCGGTATCGCGGCCCCGTTCGCGGCGGCATCCTGGATGGCGGCCTTCAGCTCGAGCTCGCGCTTCGTCATGAGTCTCCGCGTGTTCGCGTTCGGTCAGATCTCCAGGATCTCCTGTTCCTTCGCCGCGAGAATCGCGTCGATCTCCTTCACGTGCTTGTCCGTGAGCTCCTGGATGCGATCGTGGCCGCGCTTCTCCTGATCTTCCGTCAGGTCGCCGTCCTTCGCGGCCTTCTTGAGGGCGTCATTCCCGTCGCGGCGCGCGTTGCGGAGCGCGATGCGGCCGTCTTCCGCGTACTGCTTCGCGATCTTGACGAGGTCCTTGCGCCGTTCCTCGGTCAACGCGGGAATCGGCACCCGGATCACCTGACCGTCGTTCGAGGGATTCAGGCCGAGATCGGAAGTGCGGATCGCCTTCTCGATCGCGGACAGCAGGCCCTTGTCCCACGGCTGGATGACCAGCAGCCGCGGCTCCGGCGCTCCCACCGAGCCGACCTGGTTCAGCGGCGTCTGGCTTCCGTAGGCCTCGACCCGCAGGCCGTCGAGCAGCGCCGGCGTCGCCTTGCCCGCGCGAAGCTTCGAGAGCTCGCGCTTCATCGCCTCGATGGCGTTCGTCATCTTCTTCTGAGTGTCCGAGAAAATGGCGTCGCTCATGATTCACTCCCCACCAGGGTTCCGACGGCCTCCCCGAGGAGGGCCTTCTTCAGATTCTCGCGGTCGCCCATCTTGAACACGAGAATCGGGATATCGTTTTCCATGCACAGCGAGATCGCGGTGGCATCCATCACCTTGAGGCCGCGGGTGAGCACGTCGCGGTAGGAGACGGTCTTGAGCAGCTCCGCGCTCGAGTCCTTCTCGGGATCAGCGGTGTACACGCCGTCCACCTTCGTCGCCTTGAGGATGACCTCGGCGCCGATCTCGGACGCGCGCAGGCTCGCCGCCGTGTCCGTGGTGAAGAACGGGTTGCCCGTGCCCGCGGCGAGGATCACCACGCGGCCCTTCTCGAGATGCCGGATCGCGCGGCGGCGGATGTAGGGCTCCGCCACTTCCTGCACGTTGATCGCCGTCATCACGCGGGTCGGGACTTCCAGCTTTTCGAGGACGTCCTGCATCGCCAGCGAGTTGATCACCGTGGCGAGCATGCCCATGTAGTCGCCGTTCACCCGGTCCATGCCCAGGCGACTCGCGGCGAGGCCGCGGAAGATGTTCCCGCCGCCGATCACGATGCCGACCTGAACACCGAGCTCCACGATCTCCCGGATCTGGTCGGCCACCGTCGACAGAACCGGGGGATCGATCCCGAACCCCTTGTCTCCGGCGAGGACCTCGCCGGAGAGTTTGAGCAGCACACGGCCGTACCGAGCGCGCTTCATCGCTTCTCCCCCTGCCTGGGGCGAGACGTGGGCCGGGCGTCGCGCCCGGTTCTCCGCGCCGGCTCTAGTTGCCGCCCTCGCCGAGCTGGAACCGGACGAACCGGCTGATCTGGATGTTCTCGCCGACCTTCGCGACGGCGGCCTTGAGCAGGTCGCCGACCTTCTGATCCGGGTCCTTCACGAAGGACTGCTCGAGAAGCGTGCGCTCAGCGTACCACTTGTCCATCTTGCCCTCGACGATCTTCTCCGCGACCTGGGCCGGCTTGCCCATCTCCTGGACCTGCGCCAGGAACACCTGCCGCTCGGCCTCGGCGACGGACGAGTCGATCTCCTCGCGATTCACTCCGAGCGGCGTCGGATCGTGCGCCGCCACGTGCATCGCGAGATCGCGCGCGAGCTGCTGGAACTCGTCGGTGCGCGCCACGAAGTCCGTCTCGCAGTTCACCTCGACCATCGTCGCGATCTTGCCGTTGCTGTGCACGTAGGAGCCGATCAGGCCCTCCTTCGTGGCACGGCCGGCTTTCTTCGCGGCGCTCGCGAGACCCTTCTTGCGGAGGAAATCCACGGCCTCGTCGAGGTTGCCCTTCGTCTCGGCCAGAGCCTTCTTGCAGTCCATGATGCCGGCTCCGGTCTTGGTCCGGAGCTCCTTCACCGTTTGCGCGTCGATCGACATTCCGTTCCTCTCCCGACGGGCCGCGTGCGACCCCGACCTCGTTCTCGATTTCAATGCGGTGGCGAGACGCGCTCGCGGAGCGGGCCGCCCGGCGGCCCGTACTCCGTGAAGCGACTCGAAACACGTGCTCGGGCGATCAGTCCTTGGACGCGGACGCCGTCTCCGCCTTCTGGGCGGCCATGCGGTCCATCGCGTGCGCCTTCTCGGCCGCCTCGCGATTGTCGCGCGCCTTCGCGGCGCCTTCCTTGACCGCCGTGGCCACGGCGTTCGTCAGGAGCTCGATCGACCGGATCGCGTCGTCGTTCCCCGGAATCGGGTACGAGATCGGCTCCGGGTCGGCGTTCGTGTCGACGACCCCGAGCACCGGGATGCCGAGCTTGTTCGCCTCCTGAACGGCGATCTTCTCCTTGACCGTGTCCACGATGAACAGCGCGGACGGAAGGCGGTCCATTTCCTTGATGCCGAGGAAGACCTTCGTGAGCCGCTCGAGCTCCTTGTCGATCCCGAGGCGCTCCTTCTTGGAGATCAGCTCCCAGGTCGAATCGAGCTTCATGCGCTCGAGCTCACGGAACCGGTCCAGCGACTTGCGGATCGTCTGGAAGTTCGTGAGCATCCCGCCGAGCCAGCGCTCGTTCACGTAGTACTGACCGCAATCCTCGGCAGCCTGGCGCACGATGTCGCGCGCCTGCTTCTTGGTGCCCACGAACAGGACGCGTCCGCCGGAAGAGGCGATGTCACGGGCGCGCTTGCGGGCGCGCTCCAGCA
Organism: Gemmatimonadota bacterium; assembly: GCA_020431545.1. Taxonomy (GTDB): domain Bacteria; phylum ARS69; class ARS69; order ARS69; family ARS69; genus JAGQIB01. The sequence goes on along the minus strand of JAGQIB010000286.1, from coordinate 112 downwards.
GGGACTGCGTCTTCTGCAGATCCAGGATGTAGATCCCGTTCCGCTCCATGAAGATGTAGCGGCGCATCTTCGGGTTCCAGCGCTGCGTCTGGTGGCCGAAGTGAACGCCTGC